>NC_022792.1:900000-1137500 GCF_000504085.1 Pseudothermotoga elfii DSM 9442 = NBRC 107921
AAAATTCTTTTTTTCTCGATGCCTTCGCTCAGTAAATTCTGCATAGCTCTTTTTGTTGGGGCAAACATATAAGAACTGGTGACATCTATTAATTTTCTATTCAACTCTTCTGGAAATGGGTCAAACAAATTTCCACTTCTCAAACCTGCTTCTATGTGAGCCACTGGAATCGAAAGGTGGAAAGCACACAAAGCTGAAGTAAAAGCAGTAGTAGTATCTCCCTGAACAAAAACAATATCTGGTTTTTCTTTTATGAAAATTGGTTCCAGTTTTTCCATAATGAGTGCAACGATTCTGTTTAAAGATTGATTATGACTCATAATATTCAGATCATAATCAGGTTGCATCTTAAAAACATCTACCATCATATCCATCATTTCACGGTGCTGTGCTGTTGCTACGCTGAGGACCTTTTCTCCGGTTTTTTTAAAATACAGATAGACAGGCGCGATTTTTATAACCTCAGGTCTTGTTCCAAACACAAAGCAAAACTTCATTTAAAGATACCTCCTATCAGCCACCAAGCCTGTTCATTTTGTTTTTGACCTGCGAGACAATCATGTTGTGGGAAAAAGGTTTTTTCTCAACTGATTTAATAATCATGTTTAATATCTCACTTTCAGGAATTTTTTTTCGTACTGCCGCCAGTAAATCAATAAAAAAGTCAGATCCCAGACAAGGATAGAGTTTTCCATCACAGGAAACTCTCAATTTGTTGCACGTATTGCAAAAAGCTTTGCTCAGAGCAGATATCACGCCGATATAATTCCCATCTTTCGTTACGAAATATCTTGCTGGCCCAAAACCAAGTTTAATATCTACAGGTGAAAGGTTTAATTCGGACAATTTTTCTAAAATTTGCTTTTCAAAAACTACTCCCGTGTTTTGCTTTCCAATCGGCATCATCTCAATAAACCTTATTGGTATCCTTCTTGAAAAAGCATATTTGACAAGATCTGGCAATTCATCAAAATTCATATGATTTACAACAACGTTCAATTTTACATTCATTTTCTCCTCGATCGCTCTGTCAATACCGACAAGGACTGGTTTTAATCTGGCGTGAGTTATTTTGTAAAATGTTTCCTGTTTCAAACTGTTCAAGCTAATATTGAGAGAATGCAATCCGGCGTCTTTCAAATCTTTTGCAAGCTGACTGAGTTTGCTGCCGTTTGTTGTCATTGACACAGTAAATCGGCTTGAAAGCGCTTTCACTATTCTAACAACGTCGTTTCTCAGAAGAGGTTCCCCGCCTGTTATACGGATACATTTTATCCCGAGTTCATAAAAAAATTGGCTGATTAAATTCACTTCGTCATATGTCATCAAATTTTCTTCTTTCAAAAACAAATTATTGCATGTACAGTAGAAACATCTGTGATTGCACCTGTCTGTAATGGATAATCTGAGATAATCTATATTGCGTTCGTAAAAATCCTGCATCTGAACACCTCATTTTATAAGTATAACCTATGCATTTCTTTTTTGGCTGAATATTGACTTTTGAAATTTTTTTTGATATTATAGCTGTGGCTATATTTTATACCTTGAGATATAGAGGTGATGCAATGTGGAACTAACACAAAGTTTAGAAGATTATCTTGAAGCAATTTACGTGCTCTCAGCAAAGAAAAAAATTGTCAGAGTAACAGATCTTATGGATTATTTCAGTTACAAAGTTTCTTCGGTAAATAAGGCTATCAATAAATTGATTAAAACTGGTTATGTTGAGCATGAGAAGTACGGATACATTGAACTCACAGAAAAAGGTTTACAGGCTGCTAAGGAAATCTATCAAAAACACAAAAACATTGCTGCTTTTTTCTCGGAGATTCTTGGTGTGAGGTCTGATATTGCAGCAAGGGACAGCTGTGAGATGGAGCATTTTATAAGCACAGAAACTTACCAGAGGCTTTTAGACTTTGTTGATTTTCTGAAATTTCAACATCCTGAATGCTTGCAAGAATGGAAAAAATCGAAAAAGCATGAATTTAGAAGGAGTGAACAAATCATGAAGTTGTCAGATTTAAGTGCTGGACAACAGGGTCGTGTTGTAAGAATTGAGGGACCGTCGATCGTGAAGCAAAGACTTGTGACCATGGGAATTGTCACCGGTGAGATTGTGAGAGTGGAGAGAATAGCACCTCTTGGAGATCCAGTAGAGGTACTCGTTAAAGGGTACAATCTGTCTCTAAGGAAAGATGAAGCGAAAATGATCTATGTTGAGGAGGTATAAGATATGTTCCCCCTGTATATGGCAAAACCTTCTGAAACTGTTCAGGTCATTTGCATTGAGGGGGGTAGGGGTATTAGAAAAAAACTCATGGATGTTGGCATTGTTCCAAAAGTAACTGTTAGAGTTATTTCCTCCGGAGAGAGATATCCAACTATTGTTGAAAAAGACGGTATGCGTCTAATTCTTGGGTATGGTGCGTCAAAAAAGATTTATGTTTCACCGATTTCAGGAGGTGAATGAATGTCAGGAAGATTTACAGTAGCGCTTGCTGGAAATCCAAACTCAGGGAAAACATCAGTGTTTAACGCTTTGACGGGGTCGAATCAACGTGTTGGAAATTGGCCTGGTGTGACTGTTGAGAAAAAAGAAGGAAAATTTTATAAAGATGGCATGGAAATCAAGATAGTTGATTTACCCGGTATTTACTCTCTAACGGCAGATTCTATAGATCAGAAAATCGCTGTGGACTTCCTCATACACGAGAGGCCAGATTTAGTGATCTGTGTTATTGACTCTTCGAATTTTGAACGCAATATGTATTTGTTAACTCAGTTGATTGAAATGGGGCAAAAATTGGTTGTGGCTCTTAATATGAGTGATATCGCCGAAAAGGACGGTATATTAATAGATGAGAAAAAATTGAGTATGATCCTGAATTGCCCCGTTGTGAAGACTGTTGCGGTGAAAAAGATAGGGATAGAAGAATTGAAAGCAATTCTGGTTGATGAATTACGAAATTCTTCATATCGCAGAAAATCAGAACCGCTGGTAACGTATCCGAATGCCATCGAAACATCTTTAACGAAAATAATGGAAAAGATCAAAACTTATCAAACAAAAGAAATCAACCTCAGGTGGCTTTCAATCAATCTTTTTCTTGGTGATATGAGCTTGCTGAAGATTTTGAATTTAAAAGATGAAGGAATCAGAAAAGAAATAGAAAAGATAGTTCTTCAGGAGACCATAGATCTGCAGAAGAGTTTAGGGGAAGATATAGATATACTGATAGCAAATAGCAAATACAGCAAAATAAGAGAAATATACAATTCGGTTGCTCTAAGAAAAAGCGACACAAAAGCATCTGTGTCTTTAACGGCAAAATTAGACAGACTGATTATCAATAAATATCTTGGCATTCCAATATTCCTGGTAATAATGTATATTATTTTCACGCTTGTTTTTTCCGTGGGCGGTTTTCTGGCAGATTTTATAGATTCTGGTATGACGAATTTTGGAGAGTTTTTAACGAGAAATTTGGAATCGATAAATACTTCCCCAACAGTCATATCGTTTTTAGTTGATGGAGTTATAGGTGGAGTTGGATCTGTGCTTGTTTTCTTGCCAAACATTGTTATTCTCTATCTCCTGATAGGGCTTCTGGAAGACATTGGTTACATGGCAAGAGCAGCTTTCGTTATGGATAGAATTATGCAATTTCTTGGTTTGCCCGGAAAATCCTTTATACCTCTCCTGCTTGGCTTTGGTTGTAATGTGCCGGCAATAATGGCAACGCGGACGCTTGATTCTGAAAAAGACAGGATTTTGACCATATTAATAACCCCTCTAATGTCATGTTCGGCCCGTTTACCTATATATGTCCTGTTTGCTTCAGTTTTTTTCCAGAAACATCAGGCACTCGTTGTATTTTCCATGTATGTTATAGGAATTGTAGTTGCCATTGCCGTGGGGAAATTTTTCAGCGCTACTTTTTTCAACTCAACGGTTTCACCACTTATAATGGAGTTACCTATTTACAGGTTACCGAGACTTGGCTATGTATTACTTCGAGTCTGGCAACGAAGTAGTATGTTTCTGAAAAAGGCTGGAACAATAATATTTAGTGTAGTTGTGTTAGTGTGGCTACTCAGTTCTTTGCCATTCGGTGTGGAATATGCTTCTGAGAAAAGCGTAATTGGATATATAGGAAAGCTTGTCGAACCTATTCTAAAACTACCTGGTTTTGGTTTCTGGCAAGCAGGTGTTGCGCTTGTTTTCGGTTTTCTTGCAAAAGAAGTTGTGGTGGGAACACTTGGTACCTTGTTTGGTGGAGAAGATGCTCTCAGGACAGTGCTGGCCGGGTATTTTACACCCCTTTCAGCGTATTCATTCATGCTTTTTAGCTTAATTTATGTTCCATGCGCTGCAACAGTAGCTATCATAAGGCAAGAGGCAGGTAAAAAGTGGGCGTGGTTTACTGTCTTTTACACAACATTTCTTGCCTGGTTAATTTCAACCTTGGTCTACCAGATAGGAAAGTTTTTCGCTTAATCTTTCATCTGGCTTATTAGCGCACCCTGGCCGGGTGCGTTTTTTTCATGATGAAATGTAACAGTTCGATTTTTGAAACCATATACTTTCAAGCAACCATTATAATTTGCATTGCGAACAAAAGGAGTGTACAGAGTGCAATTTTATATATACACAGCTATTAGCAGTTTTTCCATGCAAATGTATAGTGTGGTTTTCAATCTTTTTTTGAGGCATTACAGAATAAGCAACCTCCTCATTGGAGAAATTGTTTCATCGAATTTATGGGGAGCCGCAGTACTTGGAAGTCTCCTTGGGCTGTTCGCTGACAGGATAGATAAAAAGAAAATGTTGATAACGCTCTCATTAATTCAGTGTACAGTTCTTTTAATGCGCGCTCTTTCTATTTCGGCAATCTGGCAAATAGCCGGTGCTTTTGTTTCTGGTGCTGTGTATTCTGCTATTTTGATTGTTATTTCTGCTTCGATGATCTTGTCAGAGAAACATAAGAATAAATTCATTTTATTTGGGTCAAATTTTTCAATTTCTATGATTGCGGGTGTTCTCGGCAATGTCACTGGAGGCGTTCTGAGCGACATGTTTTCAGAACGCTCAACACTAATTGTAGCATCTTTGATCTACGCAACCAGTTTAATAGCCTTAAAATCCATTCCAACACTTCCTGCAAAACAAAACAAAGAAAAATTATCTTTCAATCCATTTCAGAGAAATATTTTCTGGTATTACATTATTTCGAGCATGATGGTTGGATTTGGAGCAGGTCTGTTCATAAATTTTGGCAATTTGATCTTGAATGATTTATTCAATATGTCTACAACCTCTATAGGTCTTATCATGGCGTTTACCCAGATAGCCACAGGTGCTGGTGGTGCTATAAATCACATACTTGAAAAGCGCTTTGGCCCGACAAAAGTTTTGTTAGTATGTTACACATCTGTAGTGCCATTGATGATTTCTATAGCTTTTGTGAGGGAGCAAACCATTTTTTCCATTCTGTATACGTTGCGGTTCATGCTGATGAACATGGTCAATCCTATTTTTTCTGTACTGATTTTTTCAAATATACCTGCGCAGATGGTCTCTTTTACAAATGGTGTAGGAAATCTTTTGAACAATTCATCCAGGGCGCTTGCGGCATTGTTATTCGGTTATATAGTGAAAGAAAGTTCCGATTATACAAAATTACTTTTAATAAGCACTATCTTCTATGCATTAAACGCATTGCTGACTTACCTGCTTCATAAAAAGCTGTCTTTTAACCCCAGATATAGTTCATGACGTGTTATCATTGTTCTTAGAGGTGCTTTTTCGTGAAATGTAAATTTCAAATCCTGACGTGCATATTGATTATGATAGTTAATGTTTGTTATGCGCAAATGTTGTTTGTCTCAACAGAAAATGTCCTGGAAGTTTATGATATTTCTGTCCCGCTTGTTCCATTACGTGTTCTTTCTGCTGAGATGAAGAAACCTGTGAAGATCATTCCTTCGGGAGAATCAGTATATTTTGTCTATGAAACGAGTGTTGAAATCCGTAACACGTCTCTGGAACTAATTGGTTCATTGCAGCTGAACGATAAAATTTCCCAGGCGGTATTTTTCTCGGATCAACTTTACATTTTTTCAGATTATCGGCTTACAATAGTGAATAAAGATCTAAGCAGAAAACGGAATTTTACATTTTCAGATAGAGTAAGCAAGGTAACCAGCTGCAAAAGTGGAATAGTAATATTGCACGCAAATGGTAAAATAGTTGCCTATAATCAAAACATGAATAAATTCTGGGAGTTGTCAGCCTCAGGTGCTTTTCAAGGTGTTCAAAGCGATGGGGATTTTTTGTTTGTCTGGACTCAGGATAGACTTTATGTTATGAATATTGCAGAATCTGTTCCAACATACGAAAAAGAAATAAAGATTTCAGGTGGCATTACAGAGGTATTTGATGTGAAAGACAACCTGTTATTGCTTAACTCTCACGGCATGGTTCAGCTTGTTTCGCTCAAAACTTTAAAAATAATTGATGAATTGCATATCAATGCCAAATCCATGGCAATATATGATAATTATGCCTTTGCCGTTACATCAGAAGGTACTGTGAGGGTCATAAACGTACTTCCTTCTTCGCTGAAAGTTCTACAAACTCTCTCTTCAAAAGCTAGATTTGCGATATTACTTCCTGATCACTCAACAGCTGTAAAACAACCTGAGGCAATCTCTAATGAAACCGAAGAAAAAAAATATATCGAGTTCATTCAACAAGTAAAATTACCTGCTGCAATTAACACATCGATAACTGCTGACAGTGATTATGTATATTCCACTACATTAACTGGAGAGTTGATATCAATTAACCGCAACAACTGGAAAGTTTCATCTTCAAAAATTGCTTTTATAACCACGGCAGATCCAGTCATTTTAAGAGATGGGGCGGTTGCTATTGGCTCATGGGACAGTAGTATCTATCTCGTCAAAGAGAAAGTGAATAAGCTGAGGAGTGATTCTGCTGTAAGTATTTCTGTCTCTCAAACGCCGTATGGATTTTGTGCTGGAACAGATAATGGCACACTTTATCATTTCAACGATACAGCCCATTTACTGTGGTCCTTTAACATAGGTGCCTGGCTTGTGTGCCCTCCTATCTCACATGAGACATTCGGAATTTTTACACTTGATTGGCTTGGAATACTCAGGCTGGTGGATTTTTCTGGAAATTTGAAATGGTTCACTATTCTTGAATCCGGGAAATTTGGTGAAGTTATTGCAAATGAAAGAAATTTGTTCTGCCTGAGTGGAGGAAAAATTTACTCTGTTGAACCATCAACTGGTAAAATTCTATGGTCTCTCGGTGAGGATATTCCTTTCAAAAACATTGTGTGTAGTGAAAAACTCCTGTTTGCGTTGAGCAATTCAGGTGGCGTTTACGCTATAGATTTTTCTGGCAGAATCATCTGGAAAAAAGACTACGAAGCTGTAAGTGTTGTGGTTACCAGATCTGGTGGATTGATCGTTTTGACGCCACAACAAATGGTTATTGTTTCTCAAATTGATTCTACTGTTCTTTACACAGAGCAACTTCCCTGTGTTCCAACAAATCACGCAATCATGCTTGAAGATGGGACCATTTTTATACCAGCAAGTGACAGAATTTTAGTTTATAAGATAGATGATGAGCCATCAGATGGATGGCCTATGTATTTAAAGGATGCGTTAAACAGCTGTTTTTTTGCAAAAACGGCGAGATGATAAATCCCTTATGATTCTTGCAATTGCATATATTACCACCAGAAATTCCAATCTTCCAAGGAACATTTCCACTATGAGTGTCCACAAAGCACCCGCAGGCATTACAGGAGTTGTTATTCCGCAGGACAGGCCGACTCCAGCTATCGCTGATGCCACCTCAAACATTGATTGTTGGAGCGTATAATTATGCGAAGTTAGAACGAGGACACCTGTAAGATAAGACACCATATAAAGGCCAATAATTATGAAAGCTTCTCTAATGAGAGTGTCATCAAGGTACTTTTTCGTATGCCCTTTCCAGATTTCGACCTGAATAATTGCATCTCTTGGAAGGAGAAATTTTTTCACAGCCAGATAAATTGCTTTTATCAAGACCGTGATTCGGTATTGCTTTATTCCACCTGATGTTGAATCCATGCATCCACCGAGAAGCATCAAAATTGTCAGGACAAACATACCTGTTGGAAAATTTGACCATTTGCTCAGATCAACGGTTGAGAATCCTGTGCCGGTAAGGGCTGATATTACCTGAAATGATGCATGTCTTAAAGCCTGGCTTGTATCGGGAAAGACCTTGTTAATACCAGTGAGCGAAACAATAGTAACCCCAAGAATCGTGAAAAATGCCATCTGTTTGGGTTCATAATTTTTTCTGAGCGCTTTCCAATTTCTGAGCCAGAATACATAATGTATTCCAAATCCTGTTGCTCCAAGCCACATTAAAATCATTATTATAATTTCAATAATTTCACTGTTGTAATAACCAATACTACTGTTTTTTGTGGAAAAGCCTCCTGTAGCAAGAGCAGTTAGTGAATGATTAAAAGCATCAAAAAAGTTCATTCCTGCTATTACGAGTGCTATCATTCCTGCTATTGCATAGGCTGTGTAGGCAATCATTATTATTCTTGCAGAATATCTTATGTTGGGGACAATGTTGTCAATTCTTCCTTCTGCTTGATATAGTCCAAGGCCCGTTGGACCAATTATAGCTCCCATGACAATAATTGCAAATCCTGCGCCGCCGAGAAATTGTGTGATACTCCTCCAGGCGAGAAGTGATTTCGATGTATTTTCAACGTCTGTTATCATTGTAAGTCCAGTAGTTGTCCACCCGCTGGTTGCTTCAAAAATTGCCTGAGACATAGTAAGTGTATTTGAAAGGTAATACGGGAGTGAAGACAAAAATATCACGATAATCCAAGACATAAGGACTATTAAAGCCCCTTCCTTAGATGTTATAGCTTCGGTTTTTTCTCGTTTTGGTATGCGAAAGATATATGCCAGCAGTATAGAGATTGCAGATGCTATAAAAAAAGCATACGCAATTCTGAAAAATTCACCGTAAAAAATAGAAAATATGAGTGGGACCAGGAGAATTACTGAGAAAAAGATAAGTAAGCTGCTGAGGACTCGAAATACTATTGCATAACTTTTTTTTGAATAAATGTTCATTCTTCACTCACCCACTAAGGTCTTTATAACTCGGGTTTGAACTTTCGGTTCGCAGATTATGAAAACGCGGTCTTGAGCTAATAACTCTGTTTCGCCCCTTGGGATAAGTACGTCGTTGTTTCTTAAAATGCCACCAATAATACACTCGTTTGGAAGATCAATCTCTTTCAATTTTTTGTTTACAGAAGGAGAATTATCTGGAATTTCAAGCCTGAGAAAGACCAATTTTCCTTCTTCGACTGGAAAAAAATCCTCCATCTCCTGAGCGGAAAGCAAATTTTGTATTGTCTGTCCCAGTAATGCAGCCGGGCTAACCGCTACCCTCACGCCGAGCCTGTTGAAAACTTCTATGTTTTCAGGATCATTCACAAGGGTTACAATTCTTTCAACACCGTAATACTTTCTTATCATCTGAGAAATTATTAAGCTATCGCGGTCTGTATTTGTCAATATTACAACAATATCGTCTGGTGAAAACTCAATCTGATCTAAGACATTTTTTTTACTGCCATCTCCATTGATTATCACTGCTGAAAACTTCCTTGCCAGCTCTTCACAAACCTGTGGGTCCTTGTTTATTATGTAAACGTGATAACCCTTAGAAATCATGGAACGGGCAAGATGATACGCAATTCGATAACCTCCAACGATAACTATCTTCAATCGAGCCCCTCCAAAGTCAGTTTTTGTATTATTTCATTTGCTACAAGTGTGGTTTGTGAAATCACTTCAATGTCAAATTCCTGGAATATTTTTTCGTTATCCGGTTCATTCACCCGGGATATAACCTTTTTTACTCCAAAATAGCGTTTGGCAACAGTTGACACCATAAAATTTGTATTGTCATTTCCTGTTAAAGCGATAACCACGTCAGCTCTATCAACTTTCGCTTCTTTTAAATGGGATATTTCAGTAGCGTCTCCAATTATTTTGAAGCCGGTAAATTCCTCTGATAAGGTGTCAAAGGCATTTTCCCTGCTATCCACAACAACCACATTGCTTCCAGAGGCAGACATCCGTGAAGCAACCATTGAACCTATTCTGCCACAGCCAACAATTATGATGTACATTCCTTCACGTTTCTTTCTCATAACGCTGAATCTCCTTGATAGCTCTTTTGTGGTTTGGATCTAGTGCCAGCGCAGCTCTCAGATATCTATAAGCGAGCTCTGAATTACCGAGCTTTTCCATAACAAGGGCATAAACATAATGCGCATCAGCGGAGGGATTAATCGCAAACAATTCCCTCGCCATGCGCTCAGCAATATCTAACTTTCCCTGAGAAATTTTCTCCTCTATCCGACGTTCAAGTTTCTCAAAACTTATTTCCTCCTTATTGAGAAGGTCTTCAACCTTTTTCAGAAGATCTTGAGCAGGGAAAGGTTTAGACAAATAATCACTGGCTCCGTTCTTCATCGCTTCAACCACAGGTATTGCATTTGTTATAGCAGAAACGATCAGCACGGGAATAACTTGGCCATCTTGCCGCATTCTTTTAAGTAACTCGATACCAGATATCCCTGGCAGCTTCAGGTCCAATGTTACTAAGTCGAACATACCTTTACGGAGCTCCACTACAGCTTCTTCTGCCGTTGCCACAGCCGTGACCGAATAGCCTTTTTCTTCAAGAATTTTTTTAATAAGCATTCTAACATTTCTTTCATCATCAACTACCAGAATATTTGCCATTCATATTTCCTCGCACAGAGATTTTATCATAAACTCAAACCCGGAGATAATTTCTTATTTCCCAGTCAGTTACTGTTATACTAAAATCTCTCCATTCTCTACGCTTGAGTTCGACAAATTTCTTGAAAATGTGATCACCAAGTATTTCTTTTACAAGCTCAGAATTTTTCATTTCTTCAAGAGCCTCTTTGAGACTACCTGGAAGAGAGTCTATCTTGAATTCTGCTCGCTTTTCTTCAGACATTGCATATATATTTTCTTCGATTGGTAGTGGGGGTTCTATCTTTTTCTCAATTCCTTCAAGTCCGGCGCCAACGATCACTGCAAATGCAAGATAAGCGTTACATGATGGATCAGGTGATCGATACTCTATTCTGGTGGAGTTTTTTCTCGCTGCCGGGATTCTTATCAAAGCGGATCTGTTAGCTTTTGACCAGGCTATATTTACCGGCGCTTCATATCCAGGCACAAGCCTTTTATAACTGTTCACGATCGGATTGGTTATAGCTGTTATTTCCTTAGTGTACTTTAAGATACCTCCGACAAAGTGATGCAAGGTTTTGGAAAGACCATCTGATGAATCCTGGTCATAAAAAGCATTTTCCCCGTTTTTAAAGAGACTCAGATGTGTATGCATGCCTGAGCCATTGATTCCGAAGAAAGGTTTTGGCATAAAAGTTACATGAAGATTGTGTTTGATTGCTATAGTTTTTAAAACCAGTTTTACTGTTTGTGTGTTATCTGCTGTTTTTAACAAGTCACCATAACGAAAATCTACCTCGTGTTGAGACGGAGCAACTTCGTGATGTGATGCTTCTACATCTATTCCCATGGATTTTAAGGCAACAGCAACCTCACTTCTTAAGGACTCAACTTCATCAAGTGGTAAAAGATCAAAATAACTGCCAAAATCCAGTAGAGTTGGTTGTGGAAATCCTTTTTCATCTCTCGGGAGTACAAAAAACTCGATTTCAGGACCTGCAAATGCTTCAAATCCCATTTTCCTTGCTTTTTCTACAATAAGTTTGAGCCTGTATCGAGGATCGCCATCAAAGGGAGTACCATCGGGTTTGTAAACGTCGCAGATAAACCTTGCACTCTTTGATCCATTGGTCGTCCACGGAAGAATAGCAAAAGTCGATATATCCGGTTTCAGGTACATATCCGACTCTTCGATTCTCACAAAACCTTCAATAGAAGATCCATCGAACATGATGCCTTTCTCAAAAGCTTTTTCAAGTTCCTGGGAAGGAATTTCGACATTCTTGATATTTCCACTAATATCAGAAAACTGAAGGCGGATGAATTGAATATCTTCCTTGCGAATCATCTCAACAACATCTTTGTATTCCACATTCAAGCCCCCCTTACAAAATTTATATGAATATCTTAGATGTGATTTGTTGAGATAAAACTAATCGGCTGTTAAGATATCGATGATAGACTATGAAGAAGACAGTTTTCTGAGTATGACTTTTGCCCTCTCGCAGTTGATATTTTCCGAAAAGAGGTCATGAACTTTTTTAACGGATAAATTTGAGAGCACAGGGGAAAAACTCAAACGGTGAAAAACAGTAGGACCAAATTCCCGAATAGCATTTAAGTGATGAACTGTTCCATAACCTTTGTGCTTTGAAAAGCCATAACATGGGTAAATTCTGTCGTATGCAACCATTATTCTGTCTCTCAAAACTTTTGCAACAATTGACGCTGCTGCTATTGAAGCACTTTTTTCATCACCCTTAACAATACAGACGCCCTGCTGAGAAAGATTTAATGATTTGCCATCCACAAGTACGTATGCATCTTTTTTATTCAGAGATGCCAGAGCTCTGTTCATAGCTATTTTGGTTGCATTGAATATGTTGTAGAGATCTATTTCTTCAGGTGTAGCAATGCCAATTCCAACCTCAGCTGAATTCATTATCTGCAAAAATAATTCTTCGCGTTTTTGCGCAGTTAACTGTTTTGAGTCAAACACGTCTAATTGAACTTCTAAAATTACCGCTGCCGCAACAACAGGACCAGCAAGACAGCCTCTACCTGCCTCATCAACACCGATCACAGTACCAAAATTCTGTTTATAAAATCTGTCGTATGCGAAAAGTTCAGATCTCATAGTTTTCTATGGCGTCCATGAAAATTTTCATAATCAGATCTTCATAAGTGTATCCTGCTGCCTCTGCCATTTTCACGATATCAGAATAACCTGGCGTAAGCATAGGGAGAGAATTGACTTCTAAAAAATAGATTTGACCATCCTTAACGCGCAAATCCATTCGTGCATAATTTCTTAGTCTCAGTGCTTTGAAAGCTGTTAAAGCATATTCTGAGATTCTGTCTTTTAGCCCCGTATCTATTTGAGCCGGACAAATATACCTGGTTTGTTCTCCATAATAATGTTTAACCCTGTAGGAATAAAATCTCTCCAATCCGTCGGGCAATGTTGAAAAATCTATTTCAAGGATGGGTAAAATTTCCCCGGCAACAATTCCAACACTGAATTCGCGACCATCTACAAATTGCTCGATCAAAGCTGGTTGATGAAACTCGTTGTGAATCACTTTGACAGCCTTTTTTAATGCAAAATCTTCTTTGACGACCGAATCTGCACTCAAACCACGCGCGCTTCCTTCACGACTTGGTTTGACGATGACCGGATAAAAGTCTATAGGAGGTATTGTTTCCTGTCCTGGTTCTAAGGAAATAAACTTTGGTGTTGGTACGCCATAATGATTCAAAATAATCTTTGTAATTGTTTTGTCTATGCACAAGGCATGTCCAATTATGCCCGAGCCAGTAGACGGTATCTTTAAAAGTTCTAAGATCGCAGGGACGTGGGTTTGCATTGCAGCTGTTGAAAGATTGAAGACCGCGTCGAATTGAGTTACTTTGTCAATAAATTGATCTTCAAAAGCCACAAGCTCTGCTTCAAAGTGTTTTGATAAGGTTTCAAATACGGATTGAACCATCTTTTCTCTCGATTCATCGAGATTGGACTTATCGTAAACAACAGCCACTCTCATATTGATCTACCCCCGAGCAGAGTAAACAACCTTTCCTTTTCTGAAAGAATATTTCCACCTTCATCTACGCATCTGCAGAGACCATCTATTATTTTGGTTTTCACAGCACCTTTCGCCACTGAAAAACCCTTTAATGCCGGTGCATCCAGAATGCCTGTATTCACAGCTTCATACAGCACATCGACATCGAGCAAACTATCTTCATTGCCATCTTTTAATCCTTTTATTGCTTCAATTATCATGAAAGCTTCTTCTTTTATTCTCTCTTTCTCTTTTTTCACCCATTCATCACCAAGAGGGTCTACAATGCCTCTCATTGCAAGATTTATAGCTCTCCTTGCCATTTTGACACTTTCTATTATTTCTTTTGCAGAGGCTCTTCTCATCGATTCACAGTATGCAACCACATGAACTATGTGTGGTTCAAGTGCCCATCCATAAAACATGGATGAAGATAACTGCCCCATAGCCGCATTTAAATCTGCCGGCATGGACATTAAACCTGTTCTCACCATTCTATAGATTTTGAAATTCTCATCCTGCAAAGATTCAACAATTTCTTTCTTCGCTATCATTTTTGCAATGTCTCCGCGTGGTGACAGGCCCGAAGGAGTTTCAAGCATAAACTGCTGAACATACTCCCTCACTCCTAACTTCTTAGCCACAAAAGTTGCTAAATAAGCAGTTGCGACTTCTACAGCATCGTGGCAAACCCTTAAAGCCCATTGATGAGAATCGGTAACTTCGACTGGAACATTGTTCAAACCATTCCATTTTATAGCGTCCATATTTTCTTTTATGGCTTCTTTCAGTGGTCTTTTTGATCTTCTATCCAGATCACTGTACCACATTATCGGTATTGCAGCCCAGGCGTTGTTTATTGTTTCTTTCAGTAGTTTGGAAAATTCTACCATGTGCGTTGTTCCTGCATAGCATCTAACAAGCGGATAATTGCCTCTTCTCGAGGCCTCGTAGAGTTTGACAAAATCCTCTTTTGTTCTTATCGGCGCACCACCTGCACCATCTTGCGAATGATCCATTTTTTCAGGTTCAAAGAAGAATTGCTGACAATTTTGGTCTGGTGCAAGAGATATAACATCGAGCAATTCTGATTCTGCCAATTTTTTAATTTCATTTGCCGTTTCATCCAGGCTTTGCAAACCAATATGATGTCTGATAAGTGGATAAGGACTTTTGAATTTTATGCGCTCACCAAGTGTTTGTGGAAAACTCAGATTCTCTTTTTCTCTTGCCTTACCTCTTAAGAAAAGAACAATTTCGTCTATTTCTTCACTCCCGTCAAAACATTTCTTTATAAACGAAAATTTTCTCGCCTCGTTTGCAGTTTCTATGGTGCCACCAAAGACGAATATCTTGTCCATAAGTTTTTCCTTTTTAAGCTTCTCTTCCAATTCTCTGAGCAGATTGTGTAAGGCTTCTGCGGCAAGTCGGTAGCTCATTGCTATCATATCTGGGTCATGTTTTTTGATCTCTCTGACAAGTTCATCAACAGGAATGGCTGAACCAATATAAATTGTTTCGTAATTGTTTTGCTTTGCTATTTCAAGAAAATTTAGCAATCCTACATTATGCACGCAACTTCCTATAGAAGCTCCCAGTATTTTCATCATTCCCCAACCTCCATAATTTGCTTCACTTCTTCAACTGTTTTACCATTTAAATGAAGCCTTTCAAAGTTTCTCCCCTCACTGAAAAAATCCACGCCAACCATGAGGGAGGCAAGCTGGACTATAGAATCTATTATGGGAGTTTTCACTTTCGCTAATTTCCCAAATGCGGAAATCGGAACAAGGCTTGTTGGAACATCTTCCAGTATATATCTGTTCTCGAGGCTTGTTGGTGCCTGTATACCTCGATACCCCTCGTTATTGTGTATAGCATCGTACAAATTTGTCCCTTTCACATCATAAGCATATGCAAGCCATTGAATAGCCGTCATCGGTTCAATACCGAATTTTCTGGCGACCTCACATCTTTCAGCGTCTATCGCTTCAAGAATTTTTGCAACCGATGGACTGATCCCTTCGAAATAAAATTCAAATTTTCCGAAGGTGGTTTCTACCCATCCGGTGTTCAAAATAATTGTTGCAGGGTGAAACACGGCACCTATGTTGTTAAAACTTGTATAAAGGGTGCTTGGAGCAATTTCAAACTCGGGCATGACTTGCGATAAAACCTGTTCTAATTCGGGATTTTTGCTTGAAGGAAGTGCGGCAACCGGTACAGCATTTTTGATCCTGAATATCTTTACCACTCCTGGATTGGATGCTCTCGAAGCAAAAATAAATGTTTGGGTTTCAGCTACCACTATATCCTTGTTGACGCCTTCTTCTTTGAGTGTATTATAGAATTCGAGAGCTCCCGCTGTTCTTCCTGGATTCAAAATTATAACCTGGCCATTTTCTAAAAGTGGAGCTATTTTTTTCGCTATATCTCTATGGGCAAAAGCGGGTAATACAACCATCAAAAGTTTTCGACCTTTAATTGCTTCAGAAAGATTTGTCGTGGCAAATGAGATAGTTGCGACGGCATTTATTTCTCCTTCAACTTTTATCCTCTTGTTTTTTATAATAGGTGCTATTCGCCATGCGCTTCGGTTATAAAGCGCGACATCGAATCCTTTTAATGCCAAGTACGCAGCCAGCGCCTGGCCACCGTTCCCAGCACCAATCACGCATATCTTCATAAAAAAACCTCCTTTTGCTGATAAAAATGGAAGTTTTGACGGCTGGAATAAAAATCTGCATCTGCTGATGCCATTTTATCAAATTGTCCCTTTGAAGTCAAAATTTAAACTGTTTTTGCATAAATATTTATTTTCAGGGTGAGTACGATAACCTCAAAGATTTTTCGAGAAACTATCGATTATAATCAAAAGTGAGGTGATTTGGGTAGAAAGATCAGCAGTAACTGTTCCGGTAATTTTCATAAACGGACAACCACATATTATTTTGATAAAAAGATCTCGAAGACTGAAAAGACATCCCGGACAGATAGGTTTTCCTGGAGGCTTGCTGGAAAAAGATGAGACACATCAACAAGCAGCTGTGAGAGAAATGAAAGAAGAAATAGGTATCCAAGATAATTGTTATAGAGTCATTAAGCAACTTTCTACAGTGGTTACTATCAGATCATCTGTGGAAATAACTTCGTTTCTGGTAATCGTCGAGTGTCCTGATTTTCATTTAAACAGGGGAGAGGTTGAGGATATCTATTTCGTACCGATTGAGATCTTTGAGAAAATTAGCTGCGAAGAAATAAAATTACATGACGGAAAAATTACATGCAGATATATTTTGCCAGATTTTGTCATATGGGGAGCAACTGCAAAGATAATCAGGAATTCTCTTGAAGAAATAAAGGAAGCTTTGAGAAACTTTAAAGGAGTGGTTAAATGACAGATATATTAGTGACAGAAGTTAGTGACCCTCTTTCTCTACTTTTAAAAGTAGGGGTTGATCCAGCATCGGTACCAATTTTTGAAAGAAAAGGAAAATTTATTTCGTTAATGATTTACAATGTGGATGTCATAGCTGCGAATGTAATCAAGCAGGAAATGCTTGCAGCCGGTGCTGATGCCGCTGTAAACAAACACGCCATCACCCACAAAATTCAAAAAACCAGTGTGCTAACTTTCGGGACTATTGCTCAACATATCAAACTGATAGAAAAACTTTCTAAAATGCATTACTGGAAGCTCGATCAGATAGCTGATATGATTCAAAAATGCCTTTTCAAGGATCAGGTAAGATCAATTGATTTACCTTCAGGAAGAAAGCTCATCTTTGATAGAACTCTGATAATGGGGATTGTCAATGTAACGCCTGATTCTTTTTATTCAAAAAGCCGGGTTGAAAAAGATAAGGTTATAGATTACACAGCATCGATGATCAAGAATGGCGTGGATATAATTGATATAGGCGCTGAATCAACTCGCCCTGGTTCTGAGAGGGTATCACTTGAGGAAGAACTCAACAGAGCAATACCTGCGATTGAAGCAATCAGAAAAACCTTTGACATTCCGATCTCGATAGATACTTATAAATCTGAGGTTGCAAAACAAGCTATTATGGCTGGTGCAGATATTGTAAATGATATAAGTGCTTTGAGATTCGACGAAAAAATGATTGATGTCATTTCTGAGTACAAACCCGCCGTTGTTTTGATGCACATGAAAGGTGAGCCTAAAACAATGCAGCAGAATCCATATTATGAAGATGTAATTGAAGAGCTGCTATACTTTTTCAATGAAAGGCTTTCAATGCTTGGAAAAATTGGTTTGATGGATAAAGTAATTATTGACCCGGGTATCGGTTTTGGAAAAAGACTGTCAGATAATCTGCAAATTTTGAAAAGAATAGATGAGTTCAAAACCTTTAAAGTACCTATCTTAGTAGGCCATTCCAGAAAATCTTTTATCGGGGCATTGCTAAATAATGTACCCCCTGAAGAAAGATTAATTGCCACCTTAGCGGTGACAGCTTATTGTACGATGAAAAAAGTTGATATAATAAGAATTCATGATGTCGCTGAAAATTCGCAGGTTGTTAGAATGATATCGCACCTTGTCAGATAAAAACAGCAGGCTCTGCCTGCTGTTTTTTACCACCACTTTCTCAATGTTATATCAAGCGTTGGAGAACTGGATGTTGTGTCAACTTCTGAATAAACGTTTTCAAGTTTTCCTGTATCAACTGTTCCACTATATGTAATAGTGGCTGTTGCAACACCTGATGTGTCAAATGTTCCAAAAGAAACAGAAAAATCAGATGGTGCTGAACTGAGATATCCAGAAGTCACGAGGGCATTCAAATCAGACGGTAAGCCTCTCTCAACATTGACATAACTTTCGATAGCGCTCTTGATGTTCCTGAAGTTGCTCGCAACTTGGGTTGCTTTGGCCTGAGCAACGGCATTCAATGCAATAGGCGTGACTACTGCCATCAGAGCTGCTATGACTGCCAGAACGATCAACAGCTCAATCAGTGTAAAACCTTTACGCATAATACTCCCTCCTTAGAAAAATATTATAATGTGTTTACGAAAAAAATCAACACCATATTTTGCAGATGAGTTAATTATTGCTCCAAATATTACTACTTAATAAAGCCAGTTGCAGGCGATATGGCTTATGATTACTGAACTCAGTGAATTGATTTTTTGAAATGATAATTTTGATTTCTTGAATATATTCATGACGCTTTTGAGAGTAATACAATAAACCTTCCTCCACTGGTTTGTTGATTTTTCCAGCTCGTATATCTCTGAATTCTTTGTAAAAGGAGGAAACATTGAGATTATATACATAACTTCTAACTGAATCTATGAGACTTTCAAATTTCCTTACTTCATAAATTTCACCCTCAGGCCTGTCACTTGGAATTATGCCTGTGCCAGGTTTAAAAGTCCATTCTCCAAAAATATTGTTGGCTTCTATAGCAAATCTTGAAGTTCCCCATGCCGACTCTATAGCTGCCTGTGCCAGTGCAATTTCTACTGGCACTGGCAGGACTTTTTCAAGAAGTTCCTGCTTATTTTTAGCACGATACTTTTTTAGATAGTATGAGAGCTCATCAGCAGACGACATACTCAGTATTTTATCTCTTTCTTCCGTAATTTCCTCATTTACCTTCAATATTATAGGTAGCATTATTTTGACAAATAACTCTTTTTTCTGGTTGATGCTTTCAATTTTGTCCATATCTTTTGGCAAACATTTTAGTATAACCAGTGGTACTTTTTTTGTCGATAAATCGTAATTTATTGAGTTAAAAAAGCTTTGCAAATCTTTATAACTTTCAAACTGCATCTCTGCAACTCCTGACGAATAAAACTCCTCCTGCTCTAAAACTCCAAATGAATTGACAGTTATCCTCGGTGAAGCAGCAAAAATACATAAAAATCCCATGAGTGCCACTATTTTTCTCATCTACTCACCTCTGAAATCGCTAATCTCCTTTGACATTGAACAAAAGCCAGTATTTGACATATTCTTTCTTTCCATCGCGCGCGCTTATCATCAAGCGATTGTATCGTTTTCTCAATTCCACTGGATCTGTTGTTACAATATTTTGAATAATCAGACTGTCCACTATTCCTTTTTCAGAAACATACACACTTATGTCTCTAATTTGCTTGGGAATAATGATGGTTCCTTTCACAGTCAAGGTATTGTTTTCTATTTTAAAAGGTATTTCTTCGGTCAAAAGTGCTTCACGATTCAGGATATATCGCAGGTGACTTTCACTCGCCCAGTCTTCAAGCAAAGGTTCTCTTGGTATTTCGAAAGCTCCATAAGATGAAATATAAGGTCCCGGGTTTTGAGAAAACGCAAGTTTCACACCCTCGTTCCTCAAAACATCAATCATTTCAGGTATGTAATACCCATATGGATAAGCGTAATAACGCATTTCTTTGCCGGTGTTATTCAGAAAGACCTGCTGGGCTTTTTCGAAATCCTGCTTGAAATAATCAAGCATTTCTTTCAAGGTCATTTTTGTTAAAAGCGCTGGAAAATCTGTATGTGTGTACGAATGATTTGCAAACTCAACGCCATCTTTAAGCATCTCTTTTATCATTTCCCATGTTAGGTAATCTGGATAACCGATTGCTCCAACCTGAATAAAAACAGTAAATGGCACTTCGTGTTTTTTGAAAATTTTATATGCATAATCATAGACTGAACGATATCCGTCGTCAACTGTGAATACTACCGCGTCACTTTTCGGATGTTTTTCTCCATAAACGTATTCTTCGAGATCTTTCATATTCCAGATTTCCAGTCCCATGTCTTTTATAATTTTGATGTGGTTTTCCAGTTCATATGTCCAGGTATTTGTAGATGGATATCTGGTATCATCAAATCTGTGGTACAGAAAGACCACTACTTTGCTGTATGCACATGTTGCCAGAACTGTTAGAGCCGCTATTACGAACATCGCAATTTTTTTCTGTTTCACGTTAAATATTATACAGGATCGATCAAACTATTTATAATCAGTTTATGGGTGGTGAAAAGGTGAGATGTCTGGTGATTTTTTACCTGTTATTTGTGCTTTCTTTATTCAGTCAAACACTTTATTTTTCACCAAAAGGTGATCTCGCCTTAACAGTTTATGACCCTTTTGTTGTAATGGAAGTTACGAACATCAATGAGATAGGCCTTTTCAGAATTCCAGAAAGTAGTTGCACCTTGCAAGTTCTGTCTGTTCAATTATCAAAGCCAGGTGATCTAAGAGATCTTGTCGAGTTAATCAAAATACCTTCAGCAAGTGAAAGTTCCATTGGTCTTTTTAAGCTCGACGATTTAGATATCTTTGTCAGAAAAATCTCCATTATCACTCCACAAATCTCAACCGCAGGCCTTCAGGTTATTTTCACCAGAGAGCGACGTGTTTATATAATGACCTATTATGCGAGTGAAAAAGAATTTTTTGAACATATAGTACCTGCCTTGTTGACAATGACAAGTATCAAAACAAATTCTTTAAAGCAGCGATACGTTAACAATGAATATGGATATTCTATTTATCTTGCAGAACCATTCAAAATTGTGAGAACCACCATAGGAGAGATAGGTTCTTTTCTTGCCGTAAAAGAAAAACGGGTTGGATACATACAGATAACAAAAGAGCAGCCAGGTAGATCTGTGAATTTGCTTGAATATGCAGAGTTGGTTCAACAAAACTCTCTTGAAAATCTTGCGGGTTACAACCTTCTTGCAAGTGGCGTAAATCTTGTAGAAGGCTTTGATTTTTTCTGGAGACTTTTTCAGTTTGATTCAAAGGGAAGTTTTTATCGATGCCTTCAGGTTTATACGAATTACGGACAATTTTTTTACACTCTAACTTATATGGCAGAGGCAGATGATTTTGATCAATTTATTGTACCTGCTGTACGCACCGTGTTTTCCTTTAAACCAAAGTGATTAAACATTTTCCGTTGTGAGATAATAAAACAGGGAGGTGATAACATGAAAAAAACATTGGTGTTTTTCCTTCTAACAGTTTCTGTGATTATTCATTCTCAGAATCTGGCTGATTACGTTTTAACACATAAAAATATTGATTACAAAATAGTGTCTCAAAAAATAACAGAAACGGGTGTTGAATTTACCCATATTGTCTTTGAAAGCCAAACTTGGCAGGGTATAAAGTGGTTTCATGATTTACTGATTGTCCGACCAGCACAGCTCCAATTTTCCAATGTAGCAATTCTCATGATAACAGGAGATTTCGATCCGTCGAAATCGAAAGAAATTGAAGATTATTTATGGATAGCGGAGAAATTTCAGGCTTTGTTTGTTGTTCTTGGAGATGTGCCAAATCAGCCAATTTATGGACTAAGAGAGGACGATTTAATAGCTTACACCTTTGTTCAATATTCGAAGATTAAAGATGCAAGCCTTCCATTGTTATTCCCGATGACTGCTTCTGCTGTGTCGGCAATGGATTTAATTCAACAGCTATTTCACATTGAAAAATTTTTCGTTACGGGTGCTTCCAAGCGAGGGTGGACTACATGGCTCACTGCTGCTGTTGACAAAAGAGTATTTGCCATTGCACCAATTGTTTTTGACAATCTGAATTTTCAAAAGCAGCTTCAAAAACAGTTAGAGATGTATGGGCAATATAGTGCAAGCATAAATCCCTATGTCAAAAGAGGCGTTCCAGATATGGTCAATACACAGCATGGCCAAGAACTTTTGAAAATGGTTGACCCATATTTTTACATAGAAAAGCTTGACATGCCAAAGTATATAATAAATGCTACAAACGATGAATACTGGACCATTTACTCAGCCAATCTTTACTTTTTTGATCTTATTGGAAAGAATTATTTATTGTATGTTCCAAATAATTCTCATGGGATAAAGAACATACCTTATGTTGTCGATAATGCTTCTTCATTCTTCAAGCTTGCTTTGAGTGATAAATTACCGGAGTTCGCTTTTGAGTTAGAAGGGGATACGATATTAATAAAAGAGAGCGAGTTTATTAAGGAAGTATATTTGCACAGAGCGATATCTGATACGACAGATTTCAGAAAATCTCTTTGGTTGAGATTACCTGTTTTACCATCGAATGGTTGTTATTCTATCAATGTTGAACCACCTGAATTCAGACATGTTGCTTACTATGCTGAAGCTGTTTTCGAGATAGAGGAACTCAGAGTGAGTTTTTGTACACCAGCGCTTTATAAATGAGAGGGTTTAAAATGAAGATTGCTGGAATAGTTGGTGGAATGGGCTCATTAGCGACCGTCGATTTTCTCAAAAAAGTTGTGAAGCACACTAAAGCAGAAAAAGATCAGGATCACATAAGGATGATAGTAGACTTTAACACATCCATTCCCGACAGAACTGCTGCAATTTTAGATGACGGGGAAGATCCGACCTTGTATCTTGTTGAGTCAGTAAAAATGCTTGAGTGTGAAAAGGCTGATTTTGCTGTATTTATCTGTAATACTGCATATGCCTTTTTAGACAGGGTTCAAAAACAGGTAAACATACCCGTATTGAATTTGCCAGAGATGACTTTGAGAAAACTCAAATCAAAAGGAATCGAGGAAATATGGCTTACAGGAACGAGAGGTCTTTTGAACAGTAGGGTCTATCAAAGAGAAGCTGAGAAGATAGGATTAACATTGAAAATTCCTGAGGAACGATTACAGGAATCTTTGATGCAGATTATATATACTGTGAAAGCTGGTCAAATCAAAAAAGCTTCGCTGATATGGTTTTCTGACGTAGAGCCATATTTAGATGGGCATGTTTTGCTCGGATGCACCGAGCTTCCAGTTGTTGCAAAAAGCAAAAGATTGCACTTAATAGATGTGAACGATGAATGGGCAAAAATTGTGATAGAGATCTGTGGAGCAGAGGTGAATAGATAGGGGTGAACAAATGAATATAGCAGGTCAATCAGCAAAGAGACCCATAGCTATTTTCATGCTCCTGTTTGCTATTGTTGTTTTTGGCATAATAGCTCTTCAAAAACTGCATTTAGAACTTTTGCCTCAAATGGAATATCCTTATGCTGCTGTTTTTGCCACGTATATGGGTGCAAGCAGTGAGGAGGTAGAGCAACTTGTTACGAATCCACTTGAGGAAATAATCGCAACCGTTCCCGGAGTCAAAAACTTCACATCTGTTTCTCAATCAGGTTTATCTTTGATTATCATTGAATATAATTGGGGCGTTGATGTTTTGTCTGCCTCATCAAGGCTTGAGAGATATCTGAATATTTCTCAATTGAACCTTCCGGAACAGGTTAAACCGATTGTGGTCGAATTTGATCCTTCCTTGCTTCCCGTTTTCGTTTTTTCAACATCTCAAGATCCAGCGCATTTTTTGGACGAGATAAAGCGGCTGCCAGATGTTGCCAGTGTCGAAAATTTATCAAAAACTGAAAAATTCGTTAGTATCAGAATTGATCCGGAAAAAGCGAGATCCTTCCAGGTTGATCTTTCTCTAATTGAATATTTTCTATCGGGAAATGTGGTTTATCCCATGGGCCAGGTTGAAGATGAAACTGGAAATGTGTATTCCCTTGTTGTTGATGGGAGATTTAATGGCCTGGATGAATTAAAGGATACAATTGTTGGGTTCAGAGGGTTGAGTTATCAATCATTGATGAGAGGGCAGCTTCCAAAATTGCTTGTTCCTGTAAGACTGAAACAGATTGCTGACGTGGAAATAGCCAATGAGCCGAAAAGAGGGCTGGTGCGGGTTGATGGAAATGAAGCAACAGTCGTATCAATAAGAAAACGCTCAGGGGCGAATACTGTCAATGTAGTGAGGCAGGTTAAAAGATTACTGGATGATCTTGAAGTAGACTATGTTCCCCTGATTGATCAATCTTTTTATACTGAAAAATCTGTTCAAAATCTGGTGAAAAATTTGATACTTGGATTACTTGGAGCTTCGATTGTCGTAGCTCTTTTTGTGAGAGATTTTTTCAGTACCACAATAGTAGCTCTGAGTATTCCAATATCACTTTTAATCGCTGTAGTTTTGATGTATTTTTTTGGTATCAATCTTGACTTAATCACGCTTGGCGGTCTTGCTATGGCTGTTGGCATGCTTGTCGATAATGCAATCGTTGTTTTTGAAAACATATACAGGCATAAATCTGAAGGTAGCACCTATGACATAGCAGCAATCGATGGGACAAAAGAGGTTTTTGGTGCCATTTTTGCTTCAACAGCTACAACTGTTGTAGTATTTGCTCCACTTGTTTTCACAGAAAGTTTTGCATCGACTCTGTTTAAGTACTTTGCATCAACATTTGCACTGTCACTTGCAGCCTCATTAGTTGTTGCAGGCATCCTCATTCCGGCTGGGTCAAGATGGATCAGAGCCAGGGAGTCGAAAACCTTTCTCAATATACGGTCAAAATATCAAGTTATTTTGACAAAGATTTTGGAGAGAAAAGCGCTGATTATACCAATCGTTTTTGCCCTGATTGTTCTGTCTGTTTTCTACGTATTTCATAGGCCAAAAAACTTTTTGCCCGATTTTGCTACCAACACTTTAACAATAACAGCAAAGGCCGAGAATCAATCAGATTATCGAAAAACTTACGAATTAACGAAGCAGATAGAAGATTTTGTATTAAGCAGAAAAAACTATTATGGAATCAAGACAATTTATTCTGAAGTGGGTGCCACGAGCGAACTTTCCCGGATAATTACAGAAAGTGGCGAAAATCAAGCAACGATATACATCTGGTTCGATGGTACTAGATCAGAATACTTGAGAAACAAAGAGATGTTTTTGAGAGACCTTAAGAAAACATCGTTCGAGGGCTTAGAGGTTAGGGTAGTCCAGGATGAGTATCTAAATATGATTTTTGGTTATCCAGTGACAGTTGAGCTGACAGGAGAAGATATTGATGAATTGATGAAAGTGGCTTTTTCTTTGAAAGAGATTTTCTCGGAAAAGGACCTCGGAGAAGTCTCCATTAGAGGTCAGGCAAACGTGGAATCTTTATTACTGAAAATAGATAGATCGAAGGCTGTTTTTTCCGGATTATTGCCAGCCCAGATTTTCATGGATCTTCAATATTACACAATGGGAAAAAATTTTAATACTCTCAGAACAAATGAGGGAATTTTGCCAGTTCGTTTAAATATTTCAGACATCCAGCAACTTCATGACATCGATGAAATTCAGATAAAAAATTTGAGAGATCAGAATCTCCCTTTGAGATTGCTCGGCGAACTCTCTAAAAGAACAACTTATGAATCTATCTCGCACAAAAACGGGCAGAGAGTGGTTTATGTTGATATAGCTGATACGCGATATTCAATTTCGCAACTTTCGAGTCTTGTGGAGAATGTACTGAAAGATCTTCAGCTCAAGGACGTGCATTATTCTCTTGGCGGTCAAAAATCATCTCTGGATATATTTCTGAATGAATTTAAAGTGATAATGCTGGTGGCAATAATACTCGTCTACATGCTTTTGAGTGCGCAATTTGAGTCTTTACTATCTCCGTTCGTAATCTTCACAACTGTGCCTGTTTCTGTTATCGCACTTGCGTTAGTAATGATTGTTTTTGATTATGATTTGAATCTCTCTGTGATGATAGGAACTTTAACGCTTGCCGGTGTTGTTGTGAATAATGCAATAGTTATGGTAACATTCCTGCATCAGAAAATAACCACGGGCAACTATAAACAGATTAGATGTGTGATAGTTGAATCAGCCTCTCTTAGACTTCGTCCTATATTAATGACAACACTGACTACAGTTATTGCTCTAATTCCTGTTGCTATAAGCAATGCTGAAGGTTCTGAATTTGAATCTCCAATTGCCTGGACCATTATTTTTGGCTTACTTATAACGACTATGTTTACGCTTCTCGTTTTGCCCGCGATCGCTGAAATCTTCGAAAAGCGTAGATTTCGTCCACATTGATAATACATTGAAACCACGTTGAGGGTTGTCAGAAAGAGCAATGGAAAGATAGAAGAAGCTATCAAAGGTTTTTCATTGAAATGACGAGTTAATTGCCCTTTGATGAATTTATGGACTGTAAATTTGATGTTCATTGACTTTGACTGGTTTTCAATATAATGGTAACGTTTACGACAGGAGGTGATTGGAAATGAAAAAATTCTTCATTTTTACCCTTCTGCTGATGAGTATTTTTATCTTTGCACAGACAAAACTTGTGATCTGGTGTTCTGAAAAGCAGGTTGATATTCTGCAGAAACTGGCTGAAGAATTTAAGGCAAAGTATAACGTAGACGTGGAAGTTCAGTATGTAAACTTTTCGGATATCAAGCCTAAGTTTTTAACAGCCGCTCCAGAAGGTCAGGGTGCAGATATTATAGTTGGCGCACATGATTGGGTTGGCGAGCTGGTGGTGAACGGCCTGATTGAGCCAATTCCAGTATTTTCAGATTTGAACCAATTTTATGAAACTGGTTTAAATGCATTTTCGTATGGTGGGAAACTCTACGGATTGCCTTACTCAATGGAAGCAATTGCTTTGATTTACAACAAAGATTTTGTACCTCAGCCTCCGCAAACGGTTGAAGAAATGATACAGTTTGCAAAGCAAATCGATACAGAATTTGGTGGGGAAGTGAGAGGTTTTGTAACATCAACGACGGAATTTTACTATGCCGTTCCGTTCATATTCGGCTATGGCGGGTATGTTTTCAAGCAGACTGATCAAGGATTAAACATCAAAGATATCGGACTTGCAAACGAAGGAGCTGTTAAGGGAGTGACGTTGATAAAAAGATTTGTTGACGAGGGAATTCTTGATCCAAGTGACAATTACCAGATCATGGATTCTATGTTCAGGGAAGGGAAAGCAGCAATGATAATTAATGGACCGTGGGCCACTAAGGCTTACAAGGATGCAGGGATTGATTATGGAGTGGCAGTGATTCCAAATGTTGGACCTGACATGGTAGCAAGACCTTTCGTTGGTGTTCAGGGATTTATGGTAAATGCCAAGTCAACCAACAAACTCTTGGCAATGGAATTTCTTACTAATTTCATCGCCAAGAGGGACACTATGTACAAACTATATCTGGGTGATCCGAGATTACCTGCGAGAAAAGATGTTTTAGAACTTGTGAAAGACAATCCCGATGTGGTGGCTTTCACGCAGAGTGCTGCAAATGGTATACCGATGCCAAATGTGCCTCAGATGGCTTCTGTGTGGGGAGCGATGAATGATGCGTTGAATCTTGTGGTAAATAACAAAGCATCGGTGGAAGATGCTTTAAAGACTGCCGTCGAGCGAATCAAATCGCAAACGCAATAAACTAAGCCCGGGCTCACACCCGGGCATCTGTGCAAGGAGGAAGAAGATCTGTGAAATATATCTTCCGATTTTTAAAATGGTCTTTATTTTTGATAATGAATGTGCTTTTTTTCTGGGGAGCTGCTTTTCTTATACAAAATGGATATTACGAGCTCGGGGTAGTCTTTTTCATATTATTGTTTTTGATTGATTTTTTCATTTTCAATCCGCGTGCTTATCCATACAGATATGTTGCTCCTGCTTTAGTGCTACTTTTTGTACTGGTTCTTTACCCGATATATTTCACTGTGAAAATAGCCTTCACGAATTATGGGACAGGTCATTATATGCAAAAGCAAGAAGCTATTGAGAGATTACTTTATGATCCAAATTTCACTTACGCTATAGATGACAAAAGTGTGGATTACAAAATTTTTCTGCGTTATGACGGGTTAACCCCGACGGATGATTTTGTTATTCTATTCAAAATAAATGGACAGATTTTCCTTGGAGAAAAGCCGAAAGCTGCTGTAAAAAGGGGGCAGGAAGTACTTCTCAGTGAAGCTTATCTATATCCGATAAAGGAAGACTATGTTGAGATAGATGGAAAGCAGTACCGAATTACCCCCGTTTCGAATGATCTTGGGGAAATCAAGTTGATTTCTCTATATGAAAAAACATACAGGGCTTTTTATTCGCCAGGAGATCCATTCCTTCAGGTAAACGAACCTCATTTCAAAGGAAAAATAGCTCAACTTTATCTGTACAGGTCAGATTTTGTAGATCAAAATGGAGTCAGATATGCTCTTCGGGTAGCTCCCGATGGCGAATGGAGATTTATGCAAATAGAAAGGTTGTATCGCCTTGGATATGAAGAAATTTATGAGGATGGAAAAGTGAAATCGAAAGCGATTTTAGTTAACAATAAAACTGAAAATAAACTGATAGAAAGGGAAGGTGCATTATACGACCTCAATGAGAAGGGTGAGGAGGTTTTTCTAATTGGTTTCATTGATTATGTTGGTTGGAAAAACTTCATCCGAATCGCAACAGATCCCAATGTCTCGGGCCCATTCTTGAAGATATTCATTTGGACTTTTATCTGGGCTTTATTGAGTGTCGTGTTTTCTCTGGCGGTTGGTTTACCTTTTGCGTTGATTTTGAATGATAGCAGATTAAGAGGGCGCAACGTTTACAGAACACTCCTTATAATTCCGTGGGCTATACCTGTTTTCATTTCTGCCTTGATCTGGAGAAACGGCCTTCTAAACGAAACGTATGGGCTGATTAATAAATTTTTATTACCTTTATTTGGTTTGCCTGCCATCAAATGGATGAATGATGCGCTTTGGGCAAGAATTGGAGTGCTGATTGTGAATATCTGGCTTACATTTCCATATATGATGACAATATCCTTAGGGGCTCTTCAGGGTATACCCCCTGAAATGTATGAAGTCGCCATGATAGATGGGGCAGGCAGATTCAAGAGATTTGCTTACGTTACTTTTCCATTTTTAATGACAGTTATAGCTCCTTTGCTTGTAAGTAGTTTTGCTTTTAGTTTCAACAATTTTACTATTATCTATCTGATAACAGGTGGAGGTCCACCTATTCCCGGCTCAACTACTCCAACTGGGTATACTGATATATTGATATCTTATGTCTACAAACTGGCGTTCGAAGCCGGAGAAGGTCAGAATTTCGGTTTTGCGGGTGCTATTTCAATAATGATTTTTTTCTTAGTTGGGGGAATAAGTTTGTTCAATTTCAAGATATCAGGAGCCTTTGAAGAGGTGGAATAATGAGAAAAATCAAGCATGTTAGAAGAGTCTTTTTGCATGCATTTCTCGTTTTTTCAATAATAATTATTCTCTTTCCCACAGTTTGGGTAATCACGACTTCATTTAGAAGAGACGAAGCAGCTTTTTCAAGTGATCTTTTTACTACGAGATTGACGCTTCAAAACTATATAGATCTTGTAGCTCCGGAGAAAAATGTACCGATTCTTATTCAAGATATGCAGAATATTCTCTCTCGAGCGAAGCCTTACAATGAGCTTTCTTATTCTCAGGCTGAGCAAAAAATCAGTGTATCTTTGCAAAAAATAACATCGTATCTCAAGGAAACTCGATTGAGGTACGAAGACGCAAGAAAATCTTACGAATACATCAGCGAATTTCTTCAAAACCATTCAGAAGAGATTAAAAACACTGCATCAGCCGATCTGGAACATTTGAAAGAAACTGTGAGCAAAAAAATTATGGATAAAATTCCATCTTCATCAGAAGAATTCATGGTAGTTTTATACGAATATCTTTCAAAAGAAAAATATGGATCAGCTGTTTTTAACGCTTTGAAGGATGATTTGAGCAGCTTAACACAATTGGATATAGATTCCTCCGAAGATTTCGAAAATGCTCTTGAAAAGCTGAAAATGATTTATGATTCGTACATTGGAAAATACTCCAGACAATATGAGACGAAAACAGAAGAGCTTGAATTGCTCAACAAAGATCTTGCAGTTGTGAGAAGTCAGCTTAACGAGTTTCAAAAAGAGATTCTCAATTTGGATATGATCTTGAATCAGGATTTGATTAATGAAATGAATTCCATAATGGAATCGTTGGAAAATTTGCTGGATTTGAAGAATTCACTGATGGAAAGCTCTGTTGAAAATCCCTGGTTAATTGAAGATGAGTGGTTTTTCGCAAGCATCTCTTCAACCATTGAGCAGTTAGAAAAAATAAAAAGTCGATTTGAGGGCTTTCTGGATTATGAAGCTGTTTTAAACACCGTTGATCGAATTATTTCGATTTTGTACGAATTTGATTTTGTTAATCCAAACATGAAAAAGAAACTGATTTATAGTGACCTTTTAAGGGCATACCAGGAGCTTCAACCCAGAATAGAAAGAATAGCAAAAGAACTTGATGAATTATCCATTAACCTGCCGGAGAAAATTAATACTTTTAAACAGCTTGGTGAAAAATTTTCAGAATTGAATTCTACCATAAGTGATCTCAAAGCACAGCAAGAAGAGATTTCTGCAAAGCTGGAAACAATAAATAGCCAGTTTAATGATGAAAGAATGATGGTGAATCTGAAAATCTTTCTTTCTCAGTTAGAGAATAGAATTTCGACTGTCAGTTCGATCAAATCATTTGAAAAAGCGGATCTTTTGAAATATTCAGCTGTTTTGAACTGGTTGAGAGGATTTTTCAATTCCTACAATGAGAGAGATGAAGTTTATGAAGAACTAAAACATGTAATCGATAAAATGAGGTGGATCGAGGAATATCGTACATTTGCAACAAAATTTGAGAACTTTTCTAAAAACCTCGAATCTGTATTTATTGATGTTGAAAGATATTTGCAGGATTTTCAAATATCATGGAAACAATTGCTGAAAGTATCATTCAATGGAATTTTTGTAACTTCGGAGCCTTTGAGTAAATTGTACGATGTAGTGAAATTAGACTTTGTAACCAGAGTTCGATCAGATATGGCTGTCGTTATGCGTAAATCGGGCGTGCTTATGAAAATAGCGCCTTTTTCTCAGTTGAAAGATGATTTTGGGGCTGTAGATAAAAATTTGTTTAGAGTAGATCAAATTTGGAAACAGAAAACCAAACATTATTTTCTTAGATGGGTTCTTAATTCTGTGATTGTGTCTCTGATCGTTGCTTTTATAACAACTGCGGTTTGTGCTGTTGCAGCTTATCCATTCAGTAGAATGAGATTTGTTGGTAGAAGATATGGTATTTTGAGCCTTTTATTAATACAGATGTTTCCCAGCGTGATATTTATGGTTGCAATATATAACCTACTAAATTTTCTTGGCAGATATATTGACTTTCTGGGAATAGACAGTCTTGGTGGTTTAATTTTTGCCTATTTAACCAACATTGCTTACAACATGTATCTGATAAAAGGTTTCTACGATTTGATACCTCCTTCGTTAGAAGAGGCAGCTATTGTCGATGGTGCAACAAGATTCCAGAGTTTTTACAAAATAGTTTTACCTTTAGCCCAACCAATTTTGACAGTTGTCTTCCTTCTTGTATTTATAGGAACTTTCAACGAATACGTCATCGCCCGTATTATATTGCAAAATGTCCAGAATTATACCTATGCACTTGGCTTATGGGCGTTTTCAACTGGGCCATATGAAACAGAGTGGGGATTGTTTACAGCGGCATCGCTTCTTGGAATGATGCCCATGGTTATATTATTTCTTTCCCTGCAGAGGTACCTGGTGAGTGGATTAACGAGAGGAGCAGTCAAAGAATGAGGGGGAAAAGGCATGAGATTAACTGCTTTGATTTTCATACTGATTTTTATGAATATATCTATTTTAGCAAATGATTTCATAATAGGAGTAGATGTGTCAACGTTATACGAGATAGAAAAAGCTGGAGGAAAATACTATGACAGCGGCGTGGAAAAAAGTTGCCTTGAGATTTTGAAAGATCACGGCGTGAACTGGGTGAGATTGAGAGTATGGAACGATCCGACAGATCATGGTGAACCGCTGGGAGGAGGAAATTGCGATTATGTAAAAATGACACAGATAGCTATGAGAGCAAAAGCCGCAGGCTTAAAAGTTCTTGTTGATTTTCATTACAGTGACTGGTGGGCGGATCCCGGCAAACAAAACAAACCAAAAGCTTGGGCTGAATTACATGGTGATGATCTTCAGAATGCTATTTATAATTACACAAGAGAGGTTCTAATATACATGAGGCAAAATCAGGCTTCTCCAGATATGGTACAGATAGGGAACGAAATAAATAACGGTTTTCTCTGGCCCGACGGTCAGATTTCCGGGCAAAATGCTGGTGGATTTGATGGCTTTGTAAAGCTTGCAAAAAAGGCAATTAAAGCTGTTCGGGAAGTTGATCCTTCTATAAAGATTATGCTTCATCTCGCCGATGGTGGTAATAATCCACTTTACAGATGGTTTTTTGATGAAATGGTCAGGCGGAATGTCGATTTTGATGTTATAGGAGTCTCATACTATCCTTATTGGCATGGCAGCTTGAAAGATTTGTCTGAAAATCTGAATGATATAGCGCGACGATACGATAAGGATATTGTTATAGCAGAAACGGCATATGCCTGGACTTTACAGGATTTCGATGGATATCCAAATATATTTGGCGAACAACAAGAACACATAGCGGGTTATGATGCATCGATAGAAGGCCAAAAGGCATTTCTGAGCGATTTGATAAGAACTTTGAAAAGCGTTTCAAGAGGAAAATGCAAGGGTTTTTTCTACTGGGAAGGAGCATGGATACCGGTAAAAGGCGTCGGGTGGAAAATTAACGAGGGTAACCCGTGGGAAAATCAGGCACTTTTCGACTTTCACGGTAATCTACTTGATATTGTCGAAATCTTTGAGAGTCCTTTCGAAAAGGTTGCCGTTTTAAAAGAGTTTTCTTTACCGATAATTGAAGTATTTCTTGGGGAAAAACCGGAATTACCCGGGTCAGTAAAAGCTGCTTTTTCGGATGGTTCTGTTCGACCAGTAGAGATTCAGTGGGAGGAAATTCCAGCAGAAGATCTGAACACTCCAGGAGAGCATGTGGTAAAGGGAGTTATAACAAGCGCGGGTGAGAAAATAGAAGCTACGGTAATTGTGAAAGAGGAAAGAAATTATCTGCAGAATGCAAGTTTTGAACTGGCTGTTCTGGAACCGTGGCAGGTTGCAGGCAACAGGGAAGCGGTGAAAGTAATTCGCGCAGATCCACCGCAAAATGCACACCACGGCAAATATGCGTTGAATTATTGGCTGGATAAGGATTTTGAATTCGAGTTATATCAAAACGTAACTAATTTACCCGATGGTGTCTACACCGTCAGTATGTGGATTCAAGGTGGCGGGTCAGATACGGTATATCTCAAAATTAGTGAATATGGTGGTCCTGAGAAGTCGGTGAAAATCGTCAATACGGGGTGGCTGAAATGGAACAATCCTCAGCTAAAGAACATCCAGATAACCACAGGAAAGATAAAGATAAGCGTCATCGTTAGAGGAAAATCCGGTAACTGGGGCTGGATTGATGAATTTAAGTTAATGAGGGAAGTGCAGTGAGTCTGAGGAAAAGGTATGTGACGATAGTTGATATAGCTAAGAGAGCAGGAGTTTCAATTAATACTGTCTCGAGGGCTTTGAATAACAAACCAGATATAAGCGAGGATACGAAGAAGCGGATTCTAAGTATTGCGATGGAACTTGGGTATATTAAAAACATAACAGCCTCACTTTTAAGGCAGAAGCAAACACAAACAGTCGGAGTTATACTTGCAGATAGTTCAAACCCATTCTATGCCGAAGTCCTGAAAGGAATTGAAGCCGCTTCAAGAAAATATGGTTATCAAATCATTCTTATGAATACGGAAAGGGTTTACCAGAATGAGGTGAACGCTATCGAATTGCTCTTTCAAAGGAGAGTTGATGGTCTCTTGATAGCACCTGTTCAGGAAAAAGATGAAGATATAAAAAAATTATCGCGAAAAGATATTCCTGCTGTTATCCTGGGAAGGCATTTCGAAGACATTGAGATAGACGAAATATATAATGATGACTTAAAAGGAGGTTATATCGCTGCAAATCACTTACTCGAAAATGGAAGGAACAAAACTTTAATCATTTGTGGACCACTCTACAATTCAGCTGCAAGAATGCGAGTTGAAGGTTTCAGGAAAGCTTTATGTGACCACGGAATAGAATTTGACAGGAGACGTGTTTTCATAACAGATATAAACATTGAAGACGGTTATACCGCAATTAAAAATGCTCTTGAAGAACGTATAAAATTTGATTCTGTTTTTTGCTACAATGACCTTGTTGCTTTTGGTGCTATCAAAGCTCTAAAAGAAATGAATTTTAGTTTACCGGAAGAGGTAGCGGTTGTTGGATATGATGACATAATTTTTTCCTCGTTCATCTGTCCTTCGTTGACAACCGTGAAAATAAAGAAATACGAGATGGGTTTCGAAGCATTCAGAATGCTTCTTGAAAGAATGAGGGGAAAAAGAAAACGGGCAAGAAAAATTTTGCTCGATGTTGAATTGATCGTTCGTGAGAGTGCTTAAGGAGGTCTGAAAAATGGAATGGCAAGATCCTGAAGCCGTGAATGAAAACATAGAGAAACCACACGCAACGTTTATACCTTATTTCAATCCTTTTACGGCATGCTGGGAATATCCGAAACAGTTTATACCATTAAGTGGAAAATGGAAATTCTTTTTTTCAAATAACCCCTTCGATTTACCTTGCAACTTCTATGATGAAAATTTTGACGATAGTTCCTGGGATGAAATAGATGTACCAAGCAACTGGGAAATGTTTGGATATGATAAGCCGATATATACAAATACCACATACCCCTTCGGAAAAAATCCACCAGAAATTTCTAAGAATTACAACCCTACAGGTATATACAGAAAAACGGTTATTATACCTGATTCATGGTTTGATAGAGAGATATTTTTACATTTTGAAGGTGTCAGGTCGTTTTTCTATTTGTGGATAAATGGGAAAAGAGTTGGTTATAGTAAAGACAGCTGCACCCCCGCTGAATTCAGAGTGAACGATTATTTAAAACCGGGAAGTAATACTCTGACCGTTGAGGTATTGAAATGGTGCGATGGAAGTTATTTAGAAGATCAAGATATGTGGTGGCTTGCAGGAATATATAGAGATGTTTATTTATACACAACACCCAGGATATACCTGCGAGATATCTTTGTGAGAACAGATCTCGATGAAGAATTCAAAAATGGGAAACTATTTGTTGACATGGAAATCAAAAATTCTCTTGCAAATAAGATTGAAAGCACGATATCAATATCGATAGTTGATCCAGATGGCAAAGAATCGATTTTGAAAGAAGAAAGAATAATTCTTTCACATCAGCTTGAAACTTTATCGTATACCTTTGTTTTGAGGAAAGTTTTCAAGTGGTCTGTTGAAACTCCGTATCTGTATGTTCTGAAAGTAAAGGTCGGCGAAGATGAGAAAAAGATAAATACTGGTTTTCGAAAGATACAAATAAACCACGGAAGATTACTCTTGAATGGAAAATTGCTGTATATAAAAGGGGTTAACAGGCATGAATTCGACCCACGTCGTGGACATGCCGTAGGTGTGGAAACTATGTTCAAAGATATTGAACTTATGAAGCAAAATAACATAAACACTGTGAGAACGTCCCATTATCCCAATCAAACTAAATGGTACGATCTGTGTGACTATTACGGTCTCTATGTTATAGACGAAGCAAATATAGAATCACATGGCGTGGGATGGGACCCGGAGGAAACTCTTGCTAATAAACCTGAATGGAAGAAGGCACATTTTGATAGAATTCAACGAATGGTTGAAAGAGATAAAAATCACATCAGTGTCATCTTCTGGTCTCTTGGAAATGAGGCAGGGGATGGAGAAAATTTTGAGTATCCTGCTCTGTGGATAAAATCGCGAGATAACACGCGCATGGTGCACTATGCGCCTTATGGTGCGATGAAGCCTGGTGATGCCTTTTATCTTGATGTAGTTTCGGTTATGTATCCACCTATTGAAAAATTGCTTGAGTATGCTTCAAAAGAGCAAAGCAGACCTTTAATAATGTGCGAATATGCTCATGCTATGGGAAACAGTGTGGGTAATCTGAGAGATTACTGGCAGGTAGTGGAAAATCAGCCTTATCTTCACGGTGGTTGTATATGGGACTGGGTTGATCAAGGTTTTGAGAAGAAAGATGAAGCCGGTGGAACCTTCTGGGCTTATGGAGGAGATTTTGGGGATGAACCCAATGACGGGAATTTTTGCTGTAATGGATTAGTGCTGCCTGATAGAACTCCTTCTCCGGCATTAAGTGAAGTGAAGAAAATTTATCAGTATGTGAAAGTCAGCAGGATCAACAGAAATTTGTTTGAGATAGAAAACAGGTATTCCTGCACGAATCTCAGTGCATTCGATATTTTTTGGGAACTGAAAAAAGATGGGAAAATCATCATGAGCCAGAAAATCGATGTAGAGCTACCAGCAGGAGAGCGAAAAACGATATCAATAAATTTTCCGCAGCTGGATAATGGGGAATATTTCATAATTTTTTTGTTTTTACTGAAAAAAGATACAGTATGGGCAAAAAAAGGACACATTGTTTCCTGGGAGCAATTTCAAGTTAAAGAACCGTGTTACGAAAGAATATCTATCAAAGGTAATATCAATTTGAGGGAAAATAGCAATCAGTACATTGTTTTATCAAAAAACGTTGCGGTTGCTTTTTCAAAAAAAACAGGGTTTCTGGAATATATCAAACTTGGAGAGGAAACCATTTTGTGCAAATTAGCACCTAATTTTTACAGAGCACCTACAGACAACGATTTAGGAAATAAAATGCCGGAAAGATTGTTTGTATGGAAGGAAGCAACTTATCACCAAAGTCTGCAGAAGATTAATTTTCAAATCGAGAAAAACTACATAAGTATTGCTTCTTTAAATCGCCTTCCAGGAGATTCGCTGCTGCATTTAACTTATACGGTTTTTCCCAACAATGAAATCCTGATTGATTATGTTTTAGACGCCAGAGAAAGTCGTGTAGAAATTCCAAGAGTCGGGACAAGCTTTACGATGCCGAAATCATTTACGAAAGTAAAATGGTATGGAAGAGGACCTCATGAAACGTACGAAGATAGAAAAGACAGTGGAATTTTTTCAATACATGAGAAGAATGTTTCTGAGATGATTCATAAATACATAAGGCCACAAGAAACCGGTAATAGAACAGATGTTCGATGGTTTTCCATATCCGACGAAAGATCTTCACTTTTTGTCTATGGTGTTCCAGTGATCAATTTCAGCGTCTGGCCCTTTTCCATGGAAAGTCTTGAAAAAGCCCAACACACGAACGAATTAATTGAACAGGATTTAATCACCGTTAATGTAGATTACAAACAAATGGGTGTTGGAGGTGATGATAGCTGGGGGGCTTTGCCACATCCTGAATACATTCTCATACCGGGAATTTATCATTATGAATTCAGATTGCTTGCAACTAATAATACAGATTCATCAGAATTTTATAGACGCTTACCTGCATTTGAAGAAGACTATGAAATCAGTATGAGTCTTTCCAAACAAAAGTTAAAAGTAAACGAAGAATTGGTGATTTCAGTATTTATACAGAACAAATCAATTTCAACTTATGAAGACGATTTACTTCTCTTTGCAGACGAGAAGTTAATCGACTGTCAAAGGGTAGCTGTACCACCTTACGAAACTCACAGAAAAGATTTTTCAGTCAAATTTGTTGAGAAGGGCACTCATTTGATCAGTATTAATACGAAAAATAAAAAACCTGTATATGTTTTTTGAGCAAATCATAAATTGATTATTGTCCGTTGTTACATAATTCTCATTGAGGAGATAAAATATTTTCTGAATTAGAGTATCACTGATGTAGAGATCTTCACTTTGTTAAAGCAAGAAGAAGGTTAGCTCTTGATTTTTTATCAGGGTATAGTAAAATATCTTATGGCATTGTGCGGGTGTAGCTCAATGGTAGAGCATCGGCCTTCCAAGCCGAGGGTCGCGGGTTCGAATCCCGTCGCCCGCTCCAGCGCCCGTAGCTCAATAGGATAGAGCATCGGACTTCTAATCCGAGGGTTGTGGGTTCGATTCCCGCCGGGCGCGCCAGGGATGGTGACCATAGCTCAGCTGGCAGAGCGCCTGACTGTGGATCAGGTGGTCGCGGGTTCAAATCCCGCTGGTCACCCCAGGATGCGCGCCTGTAGCTCAATGGATAGAGCGTCGGACTTCGGATCCGATGGTTGCGGGTTCAAGTCCTGCCAGGCGCGCCAAATGCAATTTTCATCGCAGCTACAATGTTGAAATCGCTTGGCTAAAGGAGGTAGAAAAGATGGAAGTATTGAAGGTAGCCTCTAATTCTAACCCAAACAAAGTTGCGGGTGCTCTCGCTGGAATGATCAGAGAAAATGGAAAGGCAGAGCTTCAAGCAATTGGTGCCGGTGCTGTTAACCAGGCTGTCAAAGCTATAGCTATAGCAAGAGGTTATTTAGCACCAAGCGGTGTTGATCTTGTTAGTATTCCTGCATTTACCGATGTTGAAATTGATAAGGAAACCAGAACAGCTTTGAAGTTCATAGTCTTTCCAAGAAACTGAGGTTATCAAAAATCTGAACCCCGCGCTTTTTGGCGCGGGGTTTTGTTTAGTCTGTTATAAAAAAAGATCGTTTCCAAGTGAGTCTATAGCTACTATTAGAGGAAAATTTACAACTTTTGCCACATATATTCCCTCTGGCCCGAGATCGTCAAACGCAATCAATCTGATGTCTTCTATGTGCGTTGATAATGCTGCCGCAGCACCACTTGGTGTTATAAAATAGACACGATTATATTTCTTGCATAACTCTCTTGCAACTTTTCCTCTTTTCCCCTTTCCAACAGTTGCAATTACTCCTAATTTGTAAAGAATCTCTAAATAGTTATCCATTCTTTCGCTTGTGGTTGGCCCTATCGCTCTCCTGTTGTTTTTTGGGTTGGTTGGCCCGGCGTAGAACACAATTTTTCCGGACAAATCAATTAACGGTTGCTCTCCATGATCAATCATCATCTTGATACGTTTTTGAGCAGCATCTCTCATTATCAGAAACTCTCCGCTGTAATCTATTCTCTCACCTACATTCAATTTCACTAAGTTCAATCTCGACACTCCCTCCTCTGCACAGATAACAATCCACAGATACAGCTACCGGTAGGACTGCTATGTGTGTTGGCATCTGCTCAATGTGGACATCATAGACAGTTGGACCTGCGTGTAAACCTTGAAACCCTATCTTGAGAGAATTGATCTTTTCGCACAACTCTTTTTCAAGTTGTGCATAATTTCTATCAACATTCCTTTCGCCGAATTTTCGTATGAGGGCAAGTTTTGAAAGAATAACTGCTTTTTCGGCACTACCACCTATTCCTATACCGATTTTTAATGGTGGGCATGCCTTTGCTCCGTTTTCTGAAATATGCTGGACAACCAAATTTATGATCTCCTGCTTACCGATCGTTGGATTTAGCATGAACAATCGAGTTAGATTCTCGCTACCTCCGCCTTTTATCAGGAAATGTATCTGGAATGTTTTAAGCTCTGTTTGAAATATGTGTACTATGCAGGGTGTGTTGTCAAAGGTGTTTTTTCGTTCAAACAATGGATCTTCAACAACAGAATATCTAAATGGATTTTCTCTATACAATTTTCTCACAATGTCGTTCAATAGAAACTCGATAGGTTTATCCGTAACCACATTGGGATTTGCAAAAACAAAGAATTCAACCATTCCTGTATCCTGGCACAACGGAAGTTTGAGTTTTTCTGCAACCTCTATATTCTTTTTGAGTACGTCGTTGAACGGACCATCATAATTCTCAACATACATCCTTACATCGTTATTGATTACAACATTTGCTCTTAACAATTCTTCTCGTAGCACATGATCTAAGTGATTGGTATCAACTGTGTAAATTCTCATTTCTTACCCCCTTTCTATTCCTTACTGGATATATAGAAATGATACAATACAGACTGTAAAGAAAGTAAGAAAGGAGGTAATTGATTATGAGAACAGTCAAAGCTCCAAGAGGAAACGCATTGACCTGCAAAAGCTGGCAAACTGAAGCAGCAATGCGGATGTTGATGAATAATCTGGATCCGGAAGTTGCCAGAGATCCAGCAAATTTGATTGTCTATGGTGGAACGGGGAAAGCTGCGAGAAATTGGGAGTGCTTTGATAAGATAGTCGAAACACTGAAAAAACTCGAATCTGATGAAACGTTACTTGTCCAGAGTGGTAAACCAGTTGCTGTTTTCAAAACCAGTGAGTGGTCACCACGTGTTTTGATAGCAAATTCGTTGTTGGTCCCAAAATGGGCCAACTGGGAATACTTTAGAGAACTTGAAGAGCGTGGTTTGATAATGTTTGGGCAGATGACGGCTGGCAGCTGGATTTACATAGGAACACAGGGGATACTTCAAGGAACGTATGAAACTTTTTATGCAGTAGCACAGAAATATTTTGAAGGAACACTGAAGGGAAAATTTGTCTTAACAGCTGGACTTGGTGAAATGGGAGGAGCTCAGCCACTCGCTGTAACGATGAACGATGGCATCATTCTCGCTGTTGAAGTAGATAAAAGAATGATAGATAGAAGGTTGAAAACAGGTTATCTGGATACATGGACCGATGATCTCGAAGAAGCCTTAAGACTGATCGATGAAGCCAGAAAAGCCCAAAAACCTCTTTCAATAGGTTTGCTGGCAAATGCCGCAGAGGTTCATCCAAAACTTGTTGAATCTGGAATAATACCAGATGTGGTCACAGACCAAACTGCTGCGCATGACCCATTGAATGGATATATTCCAAAAGGATTAACAGTTGAGCAAGCAGCCGAACTTAGAAGAAATAATCCTCAGGAATACTTAGACAGAGTTTATGATTCTGTATGCGAACATGTAGAAGCAATTTTAAATATGAAAAAGCTCGGTGCAAAGGTTTTTGAGTACGGTAACAACATAAGAAGGCTTGCATATGATCATGGAGTTAGAAACGCTTTTGAAATACCGGGGTATGTTCCGGAATATATTAGGGACCTCTTTGCTCAAGGAAAGGGACCATTCAGATGGGTTGCTTTAAGTGGAGACCCAGAAGATATATATGCTACCGATCAAAAGGTGCTGGAATTATTCCCACGCGATGAACACCTCAGGAAGTGGATTGAAATGGCCCGAGAAAAAATTCATTGGCAGGGATTGCCAGCTCGCATTTGCTGGCTTGGTCAGGGCGAGAGAACTGCCATGGGGCTTGCCATGAATGAGATGGTAAAAAGTGGAAAACTTAAGGCTCCAATTGTCATAGGCAGAGATCATCATGACACAGGTTCTGTGGCTTCTCCATACAGAGAGACAGAAGCAATGAAAGATGGTAGTGACGCCATAGCTGATTGGCCTATTTTAAACGCATTGCTCAATACAGCAAGTGGGGCTACGTGGGTTTCCGTTCATCATGGAGGAGGTGTAGGAATAGGGTATTCTATTCATGCTGGTATGGTTATAGTAGCTGATGGAACTGAGCTTGCCAGAAAGAAACTTGAACGTGTGCTAACAAACGACTCTGGAATCGGTGTTATAAGACATCTGGATGCTGGATATGAAATAGCCAAAAAAACGGCAATAGATCAACACCTGAACTATCCAATGATGAAGTAATTAGGAGGTCTTAGAATGCTCGAAGGATTGATAGCCTTTTTTCAACAATCGGCGTTTGGCTATGTGACAGTTGGGAATGTTCTGATGTATTTTGTGGCTCTACTTCTCCTTTATGTTGCGATAAAGAAGGATGCTGAACCGTTACTGCTTATACCTATCGCTTTTGGAATAATTCTTGGCAATATTCCGTCCCAGTTGACAAGACTTTTTGACGAAGGCGGGCTATTCTGGTATTTGAATATGGGTGTGACCAAGGGTATATACCCTCCTCTCATATTTCTTGGAATAGGTGCCTTAACTGATTTCTCTTTTATGCTTTCTTACCCATTAACCATTTTTCTTGGTGGAGCAGCACAATAACGTTTATTCTGGCAAAGATTTTTGGTTTCAGTCTAAAGCAAGCCGCGTCAATCGGTATCATAGGGGGAGCAGACGGTCCTACATCGATATACATCAGCAGTCAATTTGCTCCCGAGCTACTTTCATCAATAGCGATAGCAGCTTACTCGTATATCGCACTGATACCAATTCTTCAGCCTGTAGTGTCTAAGATTTTGACTACAAAAGAAGAGCGAAAAATAAGAATGGGACCTCCCCGAAGAGTTTCAAAAACGGAACGGATTCTTTTTCCGATAATAGTCACGATTGTCTCTGCCTTGCTGGTGCCACAATCACTTTCGCTCATCGGCATGTTGATGCTGGGTAATATTCTCAGGGAAGCAGGAAATGTGAAGAGACTTGTGGAAGCCGCAAGTAGGTATATTCTTGATACTGTTACGATAATTCTTATGGTTTGTGTGGGTGCTTCCGCAAGAGCCGAGATATTTTTAAAACCTCAGAGTTTGCTTATTTTCGGTCTTGGGGCTTTAGCATTTATTTGCTCTTTGTCTGGGGGGATTTTGTTTGCAAAATTTATGAATTTGTTTTTAAAACAAAAAATAAACCCATTAATAGGAGCTGCTGGCGTATCGGCTGTGCCTGATTCAGCAAGGGTTGCGCAAAAGATTGCTCAGGAGGCCGACCCAACCAATTTTATTTTGATGCATGCGATGAGCCCAAATGTTGCCGGAGTCATTGGATCAGCAGTAGCAGCTGGTGTGTTTCTTGCGTTGATAAAATAGGGAGGGAATAAAAGTGAAAAAAAGTTATGAAGTTGAAATAAACTATTCCTGGTGCAAAAGCTGTGGAATATGTTACAGTTTTTGCCCAACTGGTGCTATTGGTAAGGGAAATTTACTGGAGCCAGTTGTCAGTGATGAAAAAAAATGTATTGGCTGCTTGATGTGCGAAAATCTCTGTCCGGATTTCGCGATTGTTATAAAAGAAAAACAATCTGTACAGGAGAGTGCTCAAAATGGGTGAAAGAGTTTTAATGCAGGGTAATGAAGCTTGTGCACTCGGGGCCATTAAAGGTGGTTGTAGATTTTATGCTGGTTATCCAATAACACCTTCTTCCGAGATAGCTGAGACCATGGCAAGAGAACTTCCAAAGATTGGGGGAGTTTTCATCCAGATGGAGGATGAAATATCAAGTGCTGCTGCAATAATAGGAGCATCTCTTGCTGGGGTAAAATCTATGACTGCTACCAGCGGTCCTGGTTTCAGTTTAATGCAGGAAGCTCTTGGATATGCTGTGATGACAGAAACTCCGTGTGTTTTTGTGAATGTAATGCGTGGAGGTCCATCCACAGGATTACCAACACAACCCGCTCAGGGTGATATAATGCAGGCAAGATGGGGAACTCACGGAGATCACGAAATAATAGCTCTGTATCCATGGAGTGTTGGGGAAACTTACAAGTTGATAATCAAAGCGTTCAATTATGCTGAAAAATACCGAACACCGGTTATTTTTTTAATGGACGAGGTACTTGGCCACATGAGGGAGACTTTTGACATGCCAGATGAACGAGATATAAGGGTAATTCCGAGATTAACCGAAAGTGAACTGGAGGAGGAAGAAGTTTACACACCTTTTTCAGAGCAGGATACAGCCGAACCAACTCCTACTCCTTTAATTGAGATGGGAAAGGCGCGATTTCACGTTTCAGGGCTTGTCCATGATGAATCAGGCTTTCCACAGGCAAGCTTTGAAGTTAGTGATAAATTGATCAGAAGATTATCTAATAAGATCAGAATTCATGCTGATGAAATAGCAATGTATGAGGAATTTATGACTGATGATGCAGAAATACTGGTTGTTGCGTATGGATCAGTTGCAAGAAGCGCCATAAGGGCCATCAAGATAGCCAGACAGGACAAAATAAAGGTGGGGTTATTCAGGCCTATAACAATCTGGCCTGTTGCAGCAAACAGGTTAAAGAGATTGTTGTCTCGTGTTGAAGGAGTTTTATTTGCAGAAATGAATCTCGGCCAGTACGCAAAGGAAATTCTGGCCCTGTCCAAGAGGAATCTAAAAGTAAAGTTTGTAACAAAGGTTGGAGGCCGATTGATAAGCCCTGAAGAAATACTTGATGGTATAAGTTCTTTACAGGTGGAAATTGCTGAATTCTAATTGGGAGGATGAGAGCATGGTGTCTCTTGGAGATTTGTTGTCTATCGCTTTGAAAATCGAAGCGAGTGGTTATGAGTTTTATTCAAATTTGTCCCGGCAGCATAGTGATAGTTTACAAAAATTCTTTTCAGATCTTGCCGAACAGGAAAGGCAGCATCAGGAGATTTTTAGAAAACTCATTGAAGACGATAAGAAGAAGAATGCCTCATTGAGCAACTGGATTGAAGAAGAGACCGCAGGTTATTTGAAAAGTCTTGCAGATGTTTCGATTTTCCCAAATATAGAGAAAATGAAAACAAATATGACATCGCAGGATGCTTTGAATTTTGCTATAGGAGTGGAGAAAGATAGCATCATATTTTATTCAGAATTAATTCCCTATATCGAAGAAGAAAAACAGATTATCAAAGAAATTATTGCTGAGGAAAAAAGGCATCTGATGGATCTTCTTTCAATCAAACTCTGAGTATCTCGATTATTCTTGGGCGAAACTTCTTTCTGAATTTTGTATCATAGAACCTCAGAAAGAAGTAATACGCAGCTACAGCAGCAGTTGATATCAAAAGTCCTTCGATTTCATTTAGCAGAGAAATGGTTGTTATAAGGCTACCGACAAAAATTATCGTGGGCAGGGTATAGACAAGCATAGCAGTTTTGATGCTGCCTGTCGCGGGAGTCTCCACTATTACTTTATCTCCAGTTTTCAGATCAAACCCTGCCTTTTGTACTTCTAATCGAATCTTCTGAGATTCGCCAGTACAAAACATGTTTGCTGGACATTTACCGCACATTGAGGTCCTTTCTTTTTCGAGAATAACTGTTGATTCTTTAACCTGTGTTACCACCATCGTCTCACGCGCCATCTTTTGTCTTCCTCCAATCTTGATTCAATTTTTTTTCTTATGACTCTTCTTAAGTCGTACATATTCACACCGTTTGTTCTAAATGCGTTGTTTCTTGATAAATGGCTGAGAGTGTTTATTGCAAGCCTTATTGCGGGAACATATCTTTTTGTTCTCACTCTCAATAAAAATCTTAACACAGATGCCCTCAAGAATCCTGCTGCTAAAAACATAAATTGAATTCCAAAAATCGGTATTCCTAAAATATTGAAACTTAAAGAAGAGAGTATTTTTGCAACTGCTCCTCCTACCAAGGATCCTATCAGCCCTCCAATTCCCCCAAATACAGAATAAATTGCAAAATAAGCGGGGGATGAACTGCTTGCGACTTCCATCGGCAATGTCAAGAACGATAGATTTATTGCTGACCAAGCTATGGCGCTCATTACAGCATCAATCAACATCATATATCTCCATGTTGCCTGATTCATCAAGATCCAGAGAGGGGAGATGAAACAAGCTATGAAGACACCAAGTACTGCTGTTGTCTTATGACCATGCCTATCTGAAAATTTTCCCCAGAAACCATAGAATATCATGGCAACCACGCTGTTTATAACTGTCGTGAATCCTATGTATGAAAAAGGAACATTCAAATTTTTCAACAGGTGAAAACTGAAAAATGGTGAGCTGAAAGCTATCACCGCATTCCACATTAGATAAAAGATGCACAACCTCATAAAATTGAAATCCTGAAGTACAAGTTTTGTTTCAACCAGAGCCCCGGAACTCTTTATAGGTACATCGGGGACTTTTCTCAAAGACCAGAGAGAAATAAGCATGCCAAGCATGCCGGCGGCTATTACTAGTTCATATCCAAGTGGATCTTTGAACTTCTCGATCAAGAGTGAATAGCCATAGAAAGCAACCAGTGTAGTTAGAGATATATATACATTTCTCTTACCAAAAAACGAACCACGCTCTTTCTCAGGTATTAGATCTCTGACAAGAGATGTCCACGCATTCCCGGCAAGAGTTCCAAATATCTGTGAAATGGCAAAAACTGTTATGAAGACCGCAGGGTTTCTGTTTGGAAACAAAAGAAAAATCATTAACAAAATCCACGGAGATCTTGAAAGGAGGTTGAAAACATTTGTCATAAACCTTCGTTTGGGAAATTTCTTTATGATTACTGGTGAAATCACCTGAAAAACCTGAGCTATCATTGGAAACGATGCACTGACACCTATTAAAAATTCATCCAAGTTAAATGCCAATGCAAGTCCAGTAAAAATTGCTCCTTGTATAATGATGCTGTAAAGCGTTGAGGCAATACCTTCTAAATTTAGATATAATCTCACCCTTTTACCACGCCCATTGGTATTAATCGCGCCACTCTTCTCGCGATACCTACTTTTTCAACAATATCTACAACTTTATCAACATCCTTGTAAACAGCCGGAGCCTCCTCGATTAATGTTCTCTTTCCTTTACTCATTACTTCTATATTTTTCTGCTTCAGTTCATTCATCAATTTCTCGTAGTTCAATGTTTTCAGAGCAGCCCGTCTTCCCAGAAGTCTACCAGCACCGTGAGCAGTACTTGCATACGAGATCTGCTCAGCCTTTTTTGCGCCAACAAGTATGTAAGATGCGCTCCCCATACTTCCCGGGATCAACACAGGTTGGCCTGTTTCAATAAATTTCTGTGGTAAGAGATGATTTCCAGCCCCGAGAGATCGTGTTGCACCTTTTCTATGAACTATCATTTTTCTTTTTTCATACTCTTCGATTTTTGCAATGTTGTGAGCCACATCGTAGAGAAGCCACATATTTTTTGAAGGGAAAGTTTTGTGAAAAGCTAACTGAATCATGTACGAAATCATTTGTCTATTTGCAAATGCATAATTTGCAGCACAATTCATGGCACTGAAATATTTTTGCCCTATTGGGTGGCTGAATGGGGCATTAATCAGTTGTTTGTCAGGTAAATTTTTGTTATGTGAGCTGAGATTATCTCTCATAATTTGAATATAGTCAGTTGCTATTTGATGGCCAAAACCTCTGCTTCCGCAGTGTATACAGACGGCTACCTGACCTTCAAAGATACCGAATATATCTGCTGTATCTTTGTCAAATATGCGTTCGACTTTCTGAATTTCTATAAAATGATTTCCTGCTCCAAGGGTACTTAATTCATCGAGCCCTCTTTCAAAAGCTTTTTTCGAGACATCCTCGGGGTCAGCCGGGCTGAGTTTTCCACCGTCCTCGATATTTTCTAAATCGCTTTTGCTGCCATAACCCTGATCTACAGCCCATTGAGCACCATAGATACATATTGAGCGCAAATCTTTTTTGTTTATCTTTACAGCTCCGCTCGCCCCGACACCAGCAGGAACAGATCTGTATATTTCCTCAATTAGTTTTCTCAAAACTGGTCTTGCTTCTTCTTCATGAAGAGAAGTTAACATTAATCTCACGCCACAATTTATATCAAATCCGATTCCTCCTGGCGATATGATTCCGGTTTCAGTATCAAAGACCCCCACGCCCCCAATGGGAAATCCATAACCCCAGTGAATATCAGGCATGGCGATCGCCGCTATAATTCCTGGTAACTGTGTAACATTGACTATTTGCTGAAGAGCCTCCTTGAATTCTGGATTATCAATAGTCTCCTGATCAGTGAAAACCACTGCATCAACGTTAACGCCTTTGATTCGATAGATAAATCTCTCAAGGCGTTTAATATTCAATCGAATCACCTCTGATTTAGATTATGCAACTATTAATGTATTAGTCAAGGGAGTAATGTTCTGGAAGGAAAACCTGGAGGCGACGGTGGGATTCGAACCCACGCATAGGGATTTTGCAGACCCCCGCCTTAACCACTTGGCTACGTCGCCACCGAAAATATTATACCACGGTAGCAAAGATGTTCAAGAGAGAGATCAGGTGTTATCATAAAAATATAGAAAAAGAAATTAAGGAGGAATGATCACGGTGTGGGTTTATGTTGAGGATTTGAAAGATTATATTGGCCAGGAAGTTGAGTTACGCGGTTGGGTATGGAATATCCGATCAAGTGGTAAAATTCATTTTCTTCAATTTAGAGATGGAACAGGCTTTGTTCAGGTAGTGGTCGAAAGATCAGATGTGGGTGAAGAGGTCTTTGAAGTGGCAAGCAAATTGAGAATTGAATCCAGTGTTATTATTAGGGGTAAAATCGTCGAAGACAGGAGATCTCCGTATGGTGTGGAAGTGCATGCAAAAGGTATTGTTCCGGTTCAGATACCAGAAGAACCATATCCCATCTCGAAAAAAGATCACGGAATAGACTTTTTAATGAGTTACCGCCATTTGTGGTTACGTTCGCGCAGACAGTTCCATATCCTTAAAGTTCGTGACGCCATGCTGACAGCAATAAGACAGTTTTACAGGCAAAGAAATTTTGTCTTAATAGATACCCCCATTTTTACTGGAGCTATAGGAGAAAGTGCAGGCAATCTTTTTGAACTCGATTATTTTGACTATGGCAAAGTTTATTTGACTCAAACCGGGCAGTTATACCTGGAAGCAGCTTGCATGGCTTTTGGAAAAGTGTACAACCTTGGTCCAACTTTCAGGGCAGAAAAATCGAAAACCAGGAGACATCTTATAGAATTCTGGATGCATGAAGCTGAAGTTGCATATTACGAACATGAGGACAATTTAAGGCTGCAGGAGGAGCTTGTATCATACATAGTGAAATATGTTTTGGATAATGCATCAGAGCATCTTATTGCGCTTGGAAGAGATGTATCAAAGTTAGAAAAAGTGTGTGTCCCATTTGAGAGAATAACTTATGATGAGGCAATCAAGTTATTGCAGAAAAATGGTTCTGATATACGTTGGGGTGACGATTTCGGGGGCGATGAGGAAACAATAATTGCCTCGAATTTTGAAAAACCGGTTTTTGTTACGCATTATCCTCGCAAAGCCAAGGCATTTTACATGCAACCAGATCCACATAAGCCTGAGGTTGTATTGTGCGGGGATCTGCTTGCTCCTGAGGGTTATGGAGAGATAATAGGTGGTTCACAGAGGATACATGATTATAATCTCCTACTCGACAGGTTGAACGAGTTCAATTTGCCTGAGGATAAATACCAGTGGTATCTTGATCTTAGAAAATGGGGAAGTGTGCCACATAGTGGATTCGGCTTGGGTATTGAGAGAACAGTTGCCTGGATTTGCGGGTTAGAACATATAAGAGAATCGATACCATTTGCAAGAACATTGTATAGAATTTACCCATGAAAGGAGAAAAAAATGAATTTTGTTCAGCAAAATCGAGAAGGTGATGCAATACTCGTTTCGTTGAGGCCAGATACTTTGGAAGACTATATAGGCCAGGAAGAAGTAAAGAAAAAACTTTATATTGCTATGAAAGCTGCAAAATTGAGAAACGAACCACTTGATCACATACTTTTTTCTGGGCCACCAGGACTTGGAAAAACAACGCTCGCATTTGTCATAGCTAAGGAAATGGGTAAAAATATTCACATTACGAGCGGACCAGTTCTTGAGCGGCAGGGTGATATCGCTGCAATATTATCAAGTATAGAAGAGGGAGATATCCTTTTCATCGATGAGATACATCGAATAAACAAAGCAGTGGAGGAAGTTTTTTATTCTGCTCTGGAAGATTATAAAGTTGACATAATGATAGGAAAAGGTCCAACGGCCCGTTCTATCAGAATAGGGTTAAAGCCATTCACACTTGTTGGAGCAACCACAAGAAGTGGGTTATTAAGTTCTCCTTTGAGAAATCGCTTTGGAATGATACTTGAGTTGCAATTTTACACAGTGAAAGAATTGATGGAAATAATTAAAAGGGCCTGCAAGATAATGAATATAGAAATAGAAGAATCGGCAGCCCAGTTAATCGCTTCAAGGGCACGTGGAACTCCAAGAATAGCACTCAGACTTCTCAAGAGAGTGAGAGATGTTGCCACAATTAGGAAAGAGAACAAAATAATTTCTCATCTGGTCGAAAAAACGATGGATATTTTGGAAATAGATAAACTCGGTCTGGACGAAATGGATAGAAAAATCTTGAGAACCCTGATTGAAATCTATGATGGCGGTCCTGTTGGAATAGAAGCTCTTGCGGCTACTTTGAATTTAGAGATTGATACACTGAAGGAAATTCATGAACCTTATCTTTTGCAGCAGGGCTTGATTATACGTACCCCAAGAGGAAGAGTGGCAACTGGTATTGCTTACGAACATCTTGGGTATCCTTCAAAGATTTCAGGAGGTTTGTTCGATGAGTCTTTACGAAAATCTGATGAAAGTTAAGAAAAAGATTGATCAATCAACGGCTAAAAGTGGTAGAGACCCGGATTCGGTTGTGCTTATTGCTGTCACAAAGGAAGCTGATATGGATTCTATCAGGCAGATACTTGAATTTGGTATAAAAAATCTTGCAGAAAATTATGCCCAGAAACTTGTTCGAAAATCAGAGCAATTTACGAATGCCATCTGGCACTTTATTGGAAGAATTCAAACAAATAAGCTGAAGTATATAGTTCCGAGATGCGAATACATACATTCTGTTTGGAGAGAAGAAGAATTGAAAGAAATAAACAAAATAGCGGAAAGATTCCAGAAGATTCAAAAAATTTTGATCGAAGTGAATGTCTCAGGTGAACCAACAAAGGCTGGCGTTGACCCAATCAAGCTGGAAAAGCTCCTGAAAGCTGCTTCTTCCCTTAGCGCTGTGCAAATAGTGGGATTAATGACTATGGCCCCGTACGTTGAAAACCCTCAGGAGGTTCGATGGATTTTCTCAAAGCTCAGGCAGCTTAGAGACATATATAGAAAAGATTTTCCATCCCTGGAGCATCTTTCTATGGGGATGAGTAATGATTTTGAAGTGGCGTTAGAAGAAGGAGCAACTATGATCAGAATAGGCAGAGCTATTTTTAAAGGAGAGTGAGTGAAATGTTCGTGATCTCTAATCTGATCCTGGCAATTGCGAAGGTTCTTCAAATTTTTATTTATTTTGAGATGACATGTGTTATTGTGTCTACGATTCTGAGCTGGATTACACCATACCACTATTATCCTTTAAGGCAATTTGTTGATGGTGTTTCTTCTATTATAATTAAACCTTTAAGGAGGCTTATACCACCGATAGGACCGGTAGATATAACTCCAATGGTTGCTATTTTGATCCTTACCTTTCTTGATATCTTCCTTGTGAGGACATTGATAGATTTAGCGGGGGTGCTGCGTTGAAACCCTCAGCAGTGATTTATTATCGGAACGACAAAGAAAAAGAAGCGAGAAATTTATCTCAAAAGATAAGTTCACACATACTGATTAACCAGATTTGCCAGGCTGAAGAGCAAGTGATTTCTAAAGGGTGCGATTTTGTCATAGTTGTAGGTGGAGATGGAACAGTAATAAAAGTCGCAAAGTTCACTACATGTCCTATCATTGGATTCAAGGCAGGTAGAGTTGGATTTCTTGCATCGTATAAACTTGAGGAAATAGATAGATTTCTCAAAGATCTATCGCAACAGAGATTGTTGATGGAAAAAAGATTCATGCTGACAGTGAAGGTAAATGAAGTAGATTATGATGCGGTAAATGATGTCGTTTTTCATCTTCCTTCAAGACGAATGGGAGAATTCAGGCTGTCTTTTGACGGATGCAGCGATTTACTATTTTTTGCAGACGGGATACTTATATCGACTGCAACAGGTTCAACTGCTTATAATCTATCTCTCGGAGGAGCTATTGTCACACCAGTGAGCGAGGTTATTCAAATTATGCCCATTGCTCCGTACTATTTGCAGAACAGGAGCATTGTCGTCCCAAATGAGCAAAGGATTACAGTTGATACTCTTGACATCTGTGAAGTAATTGTTGATGGCGTGATTGTGGGAAAGGTGAACTCTATTACTGTGCAAAAATCGAACAAGCATTTCACTTTACTCAGACCCGATTATTATGATTTTTTTGCTGTGCTGAAAGATAAAGTTGGCTATGGAAAGGGTGTTACAAATGAAGTGGATCGTGGATGAAAAGATGGAACTTTTTAGAAAGGCTCTCATGAAAATGGGATGGTATACTGAAAAGATGTTTTTGAATGCGATAGAGGCTCTTGAAAATAAAGACTCAAAATTGGCCAAACAAGTAATAGAAGATGACAACGTTTTGGACGGAATGGAAATTGAACTGAGAGAAGAAGCCGCGGTGATGATGGGCATTCATACACTTATTGGCTCTCGGTTGAGATTTGTAGTTGGCAGTATTCAGCTTGCCAATATCTTTGAACGTATTGGTGACAACGCAAGGAGAATATCGCAAATTACCATCACTTTACTTAGGGAACAACCTCTGAACACCTCAGGCATTTTAAAGTTGGGAAAATTGACTTCGAATATGTTGAAAGAAAGCATCAGACTGCTCGCAGATTTACAACCGGAAGGGGCTTTTGTGATATGTTCAAAAGATGCCGAAGTCGACGAACTATATCAGGAAATCAGAAGCGAACTTTTGAATTCCATTAGAAATAAACCAGATCAAATAGAGAAAAATATGCTTCTCGCAGAGATTGCTCAACGAATAGAGGAAATTGCGGACCTTTCAACAAATGTTGTTGAGACAGTTTTATATATAGTTACCTCAGAAGCTTATAAATGCTTTCGCGATGAAATGAAACTTTTTAAGCAAAGCGAAGGTGTTCTGTTTGGGAATATTGACTAAATATATAATCAAACTTTCTGTGGGCCCTATGCTCATAGGCCTTGCGGGATTTGTTATTTTTGTCAGTGTTGAGATACTTTATCAACTATCTGATTTGATAGTTCGACATAGAGTTGGAATATTTGTTTTGCTGAAAGTTCTGTATTATTACCTTCCATATTTTGTGGCACTTGGGATTCCTGTTGGCATTCTGCTTTCAATATTCTGGGTTCTTTCACAGCTTTCAACAGATCATGAATTAATGGCATTGCAAGTTCATGGAATATCATTAAAAGTTTTGATTGTTCCTTTTTTGATATTATCAATAGCTTTGAGTTTTGTGACTTATGTACTGAGCGATAGAATAGTACCTTTGTACAATCAAAAGGCAGACAGTGTGATTTCGAAATACGTCTATAAGAGACCTGAAGTATTTATAAGCGAAAATGTTCTAACAAAAATTGATGAGAGCCAGTATTTCTATGTAAAGAAGTACGACAGACAAAATGGGATTCTTGAGGATGTAGTGCTTTTCAGAAATGAACCTTCTGAGGAGGAGATAATAACAGCAAAAAGGGTTGTTAAAGAAAAAAACAAATGGTTCATGTACGATGGGAAAATGTACAGAGTTGATAAAGATGGTGTGCTGAGATTTGATATCAGTTTCAACAAAGTTGAGCTTGACCTTCAGGAAGATATAGAATCTATAATGCGCGTCGGCAAAACGCCAAAGGATATGAGAAGCGAGGAACTCAAGGAGCGAATAGACACTTTCAAAAAACTTGGAGTGGATCCAGCCCCGTGGATTGTGGAACTTCACACGAGATATTCGCTTTCGCTCGGGCCAGTGATAATTGTGCTTGTTGGAATTCCTCTTTCACTTATGTTCAATCTCAAGAGCAAATCATGGGGTGTGATACTGACATTTGTTATAGTCGTTTTGTATCAGGGTAGTGGAGCGTGGCTTGGCGCTATGGGAAAAGAGAGGCTGGTTGATCCAGTCACTTCGGCATGGATGCCGAACACGATTTTTGGTGTAACAGGTGCTCTGCTCTTTTTACTCCTCGATACACCTGCCAGCTATAAAATAAAGGAAAGCCTTTCCAAGTTGTTTCTTATAGCTGTACTTTTAATTTCTTCGGTTACATTTTCTTCACAACTTCCAAATTTAACTGTGACTGCGAGTTCAGTAACTTACGATGCAACTTCACTAACATTCTCAGGAGATGTGATAGCGACTTTCAAAGAATCTCAAATTCAATGTGAATCTCTCACAGTTTATATAAACGATAAGGGTGCAGCAGAGAAAGTTTTTGCCTGCCAGGATGTCATATACAGAAAAGAAGATACACTTATCAAATCAAATACACTTTTATATACATTTTCAACTGAACATATGCTTCTTGCAAAAGTAAAAGGAGAGACAATCTACACCGATGAAGAAAAAGTTGAACACAAAATTTATTTTTATGGTAATACTATGCAAAAAGATCAGTCAGAATACGAAATAGAAAGAGGATATTTGACAACATGTGAGCTTGATCATCCACATTACAGGTTGCAGGCTTTGAATGTTGAATTAAAAGAAAATGAATATCTTGCTGCATATAACGCAATATTTTATATACTTGATATTCCTACAATTTACTTACCTGTTTATTTTGTATCACTTAAAGATGGTCCTCAACCATTCGCGGTAAGATTTGGCTACTCGAAGGACGAGGGATTATCATTTGAAAGTGAATACAACGTTACATTCAATGATGGTAGCATAGGAGCAAAAATAGGATGGATTGAATCGGGTTCTGAAAATGGGAGGTACGCGCAATTTGATTTGCAAAAGAAATGGAAGGATTTCAAGATAGATTCTTCTTACTATGTTCGCCAGCCACTGGATCAATCAGAAATTGAATACAGCCTTGATAGTGTTTTTTCCTATTCGAGTGGTATTTCAACAAAAATGAGGATGCTTTTTACAGATGAAAAGAGCTATATCTATTATCAGATTTCACCGATTAAGGAACTTTCTCTGGAACTTTCCAGATTGAGAACTTCTAATAGCGTGTACTGGGTCCTGCCATATATTACGTTGAAAAAAATATCTCTCTCTGCCTCACCTTTTTCTCTCAGTGTGAATTCTTTTTACCACAGAAGTACTGTCGAATATTCAGAAGGTTCATTGCTTGATCACCTGAAAGAAATTGACAGTCTTGGAAAACTTAACGCGACGCTTTCAATCAATCTTCCATCGCCATTCTCAACCTTTACGACGAGTTTCACGGGTTTTTATGAGATTGAGCAAATGAACTTCACAGAGAAAACCTACCTTTTGATAGATTCGAAATTGCCTCTGAAAACGGCGAGATTTTCTCTCGCATGGATGGATTTATCTGTTACGAATAATATTTATTCTGGTGTCCGGTTATCTATTAATAAAGACCCGGCTTATAGAATAGCCGATGTTTTTGAAGCCGGATTGACACTTAAGCCATTGAATTTTTTGAGTTTCTCGACGACATATTCCCGAACAGGTGTTCTTTCAAATGATATCTATTCTGGTTTTTCAAATTCTGAAGATGAATCTGAACTTCAGTTTCTTGCCAAGTTGAATGTGCCTACAACCTTGTTTCAATTTTCCACAACTTATGATTTACTCAATCGACAGTGGGATGATTTGATATTCAAGACGAGTACGGCATTCAAATTAGGATCAGTCGGCTTTGCCTTATACAGTAACACTGTGTACAAAACCCTCAGCGAAAAATTGTACAAAACTGATTTTGATTTCAATGTTTCCTACAAGACCCTGAAACACACAACAGAATTTACCTGCTACTATGGAGAGCAAACACCCGTTGATTTTATTACAAATACATTGACGATAAAAGGAATGGATTTTTTCTTTATGAAAAATCCAGATTTGAAAATCATTTATAAACTCACTCCATGGCCAGTGGATCTGCTGTCAGTAGAAGCAAAGGGTAGTTTCTATGTTGATGAAACCAGGCATGAATTTTCAGGTTTATACATAAAAAGCTCTTCAAGATTTAGAATCTCTTACGATTTCTCAGGTGCAGATCCATCTTTTGGAGTTTTTCTTGATCTCTATACTGATTCATGGACCGTGGAAAGTTTTGATGTTACAGTCAAGAAAGATCTTCACTGCTGGGGTTTAATTTTCGAGGGGCAGTTTTCTGCAGACCCGGCTTTTTCTGTTGAAAAATTGGCGTTTAAATTTTATATAAAAGAATTCCCAAAAAAGAGTTTTACTGTAGATCCCGTTACCGGTGATTTCAATATGGACGTCTTTTGATTTGACTGAGCTGTATTTTAGTGTTATACTAAAACCATGGAATATGAAAAATAGTGCTTGACATATCTGATCGTTTTATGGTATAATATTATTTAGCAGGGTTAAAGCCCTGCTTTTGTTTTTTAGTGGGTGACACAATGAAATTGATTAAATTGCTATTTTTTGTTTTTTCATTTTTTGTCGTTACTTCCTGTGTTGAAAGTACTATTACTCAAATTGATACGGATCTCATTCGTTATATTGCTGTTGCGTATAATAGGGGTCACAATCTAAGCCTGGAAGAAATCTCCAATCTCATTAGCGAAATCAGTTATGATGATGATGTACTCATAAATTACATGTACTTTGTCGGAAAGATCAGCCTTGAAGAGCTTTTACAGCAGCGTAAAGAACCTTCGATATACGATGAGCGCATAGTTTCATATCTAAAATCCACGTTATCCGAAAACGGATCTTCAGAATTACTGATCATTGATCACTTTGATGAAAATATCCCGGTTGAAGATCCAGAAGATTTTCTGAATCCGGAAGCTCGCGTGAATGATTCGCTATCTGAAAGAGTTTATGAACTTATAAAATATGATTATTTTTCGAAAGCAATGTTTTATCAGTGGTACAAAAAGTTTTATGATGAAGAACTTTCAGAGAGCCAGATTCGTAAATTTGCAGAGTTTCTTGTGAAGGTTGCAGAAGGTTATTCTTCTCTGACGGTAAAAAAAATAAGCCAAGTTGATTCGGAGTTTTTTCTACAAGAAGTAGATCTTGGATCTGTGCCCACAGAACTTGTGCTTGCAATTGCCTATGAGGAGTCAAGATTTTTTCCCGCTTCATTTAGATCAGAAATATCTGATGACATCTATGCTATTTCGCTTGGATTAACTCATATACTTCTCGACGCAGATTCTCTGGATATTTCATCGCAGTACAGTGACATAGGAGATGGAAATAAACGATATTGGACTTTTGAGTTGCTTGCCTTGCATTATTTTGAAGGTTTCTCAGGAGAAGATCTTCTCCAAATTCGAAGCGCCTTTCTTTTTGCGCGTACTTACCTTAGTTTGATAAAATGCAAGATAGAGTTAGAACTTTGCAAACAATAACTGTGATAAAATCTCTCCAGCGGAGGTATCAATTTTGGAAGATTATCTTCAGCAACTCGATGACGAGCAAAGAACAGCTGTTTTGAAATCTACGGGCAGATCGATAATAATAGCAGGTCCCGGCTCGGGAAAGACAAGGGTTATAACTTACAAACTTTTACACCTTTTGAAAACAGGAATAAAGCCTTCAGAAATACTCCTGGTGACATTTACAAGGGCTGCAGCAAATGAGATGATTGATAGAGCCAGGATGTTGACCGGTATTGATCTTGAAGGTATAACAGCTGGCACTTTTCATCATATATGCAATTTAATCCTTAGAAGGTACGCCAGGAAAGTTGGCCTTTTTCCAAATTTTACAATACTTGATGAAGAAGATTCCAAAAGCCTTATAAAACACGTTAGAACTATGGTTCTTGAAAGAACCGGAGAAATAAAGCATTTTCCTTCACATGGTGTGCTTCAGAAGATTTTCTCTTACGCTACAAATACAATGAGCACACTTCACTCAGCTTTGTTGAAAATTAATCCAAAGTATATCGATTACGAAAAAATAATCGAAGATATATACAGAGAATATACTATCGAGAAAAGAAATCAAAATTGTGTGGATTACGATGATTTACTCGTATTTGCAGTTCAGGTGCTTCAGGACAGCGACATAAGATTGCGTGAATCGCGTAAATACAAATGGATACTTGTGGATGAATTTCAGGATACCAATATTCTGCAACTTAATTTGATAGAACTGTTGTCCAGCTTTCATAAAAACATAGTGGTTGTTGCAGATGATTCGCAAAGTATTTACTCATTTAGAGGTGCACGCTATGAGAATGTTAGAGATTTTATGAAAATAGATGGCACCAAACTTTTCAAGATCCAGACGAATTACAGAAGTGTAGAACCAATAGTGAAATTGATAAATGCAACTATACCAAAAAGGTCTGTTCCAAAAGTTCTGAGGGCAGTGAAATTTTCTGATCAAAAACCCATCGTTATTAAAACTTCAGATAGGCAGGAAGAAGCTGCCTATGTGAGCAAACAGATTTTGAGGTTGATAGAACAGGGCTTTGATCCTGAAGAAATAGCGGTTCTTTACAGGAGTCATTCCCACTCTCTTGAGCTTCAAATAGAACTTTCAAAGCAGCAGATAGATTTTAAAATACTTTCAGGCATTAGATTTACTGAGACAGCACATGTAAAGGATATAATAGCCTTTCTGAGAATTCTTCAGAATCCACGCGAAAAAATCTCCTGGATTAGAGTGGCAAGATTATTTCCCGGTATTGGGGCGAAAACTGCTTCAAATCTTGCTGAACATGCTTATGGTGCCGCTTTACAGAATGATGTATCTTCAATTCTGGATGGATTCTCTCAGAAAAAAGGGCAAATTCTGGAGATAAAGAAATTGCTTAGCGAAATGCAGGAGGAATCAACCGTCTCTGACAAAATATCCTTTCTCTATGAAAGTTTCTATCAACAGTACCTTCAGGATAATTATCCAGATTATAAAGAAAGGCAACAGGATATAGAAAGATTGATAGAGGTAGCGCTCAGGTACAATTCCTTAGAGCATTTTTTATCTGACTTGACAGTAAATGAAGATGTTCAGAATAATGTTTCGAAAGGGCAAAAAATTACACTCACGACAGTGCATCAAGCTAAGGGTTTGGAGTGGGATGTTGTTTTCGTAATAAGTGTTAATCCTGGAGATTTTCCAAGTTACTATGCCCTGATGGAAAATAATATTGATGAGGAAGAGAGAATTTTTTATGTTGCAATTACCAGACCAAGAAAATTGTTGTATTTAGTTACTCAGCAATACCCATCTTCTCCATACATGTACTGGGCTAAAGCTGTTGATTTCTTGCAGAAAATACCTGAAGAATTGGTTGATATTTATGACACCTCCTATTGAAAGGTGAGTGTCTGAATGCTCATAAGATTCCATGGTGAAAACTTATTGTATTTCAACAATTTCGATATTGAATTTGACGAGCAATTGAATGTTATAACAGGTGAAACGGGGGCAGGAAAATCAATTTTGCTTAAAGCCCTCCAGGCTCTTTTAGGAAACAAAACAGAATTACCAGCAGGTAACGGGTGTTATCTTGAGGCGTTGTTTGATCCGTCGGAAAACTTAAAACGGCAGTTGAGAGATCTATCCTTAGAAGAGGATGAACTGGTAGTTTCTCTCACAATCGGAAAAAGATGGGTTTACAGGTTGAATGGTAGAATGTTTCCACAGAGTACAGTTGCTCAACTTTTTGAAGATGAGGTGCAGTTTCATCAGCAGAACTCCCAAACGAGCCTGTTGAAACCGCGTAATCAAATAGCTTTGATCGATTCGTTTTACGATAGCAAAGAGCTTCTTGAAGAGTATCAAAATGTGTACAGAGAGTACAGAGAGACTGAAAAATATCTATCTGATCATCATGAAGAAATCCTTCAAAAGAGACTTGATGAACTGCAAGCTCAACTTGAGTATTTTGAAAAAGTAAATCCATCGCTGTCAGAAGAAAAAGAGCTCAGAGAAAAATACGAGAGAATGGTTAAGTTCCAGGAGCTTTCGGAGATGCTCGCTGTAGTTCTATCAATCCTTGAAGGAGAATCTGAAGGTAGCTTGAGGAATCTCTGGAATATTTTACACAAACTTGAGAAGAACAAGCATTTGCTCCCGACAGGATTTGTGGAATTACTTGAGGAAATAGTTGAAAAATCTGAGGAGCTCTCAAGAATTGCGAAAACAACACTTGAAGAAATGGAGATCGAGGATTTGAGGAGTATTGAAGAACGTATCTGGGATTACAACGAATTGAAAAGACGTTATGGACCAGAATTAGAAGACGTGATGAAATATTACGAGAACATAAAACAGGAAAGAGATCGTTTAGCTGAGGAGTTGCTGAAACTGAAACAGGCTGTGCAGAAGATATCTGTATTGAGAAAAAATGCCTTTGATCTTGCAAAGAAAATTCATAGCGCAAGAATTGAAGCCGCAAAGCAGCTCGAATATCAGATTGAAAATCATTTAAAAGATTTATCCATGAGTACAAAACTTACTATTTCAATCAGAGAATTAAAAGATCTCACGTTAACAGGTATAAGCGAAGTTGATTTTCTAATCCTTTCGCACAAAAATGAACAGGCTCCAATGAAAAATGTCCTGTCTGGCGGGGAATTATCCAGAATGATGCTGGCTCTGGAATTAGCAATAGCGAACAGATTTTTTTCGAAAACTCTGATTTTCGATGAAATAGATTCTGGTATAGGTGGTTTGACGGGTAATGTTCTGGGAATAAAGCTGAGTAAAGTTTCTAAGAGTCTCCAGACCATCGTAGTTACTCACTTACCTCAGATTGCACGTTTCGCAGACAGACATTTTGTTGTTGAAAAGACTGAGCAATCAAAAATGATTTTAAAAATGTTGTCCGGTGAAGAAAGAAAAAAAGAGATGGTCAGAATGATTGGCGGAGAACAGATCCTGTGGGGTGAGGAATCGTGATAAAGTTTGGGACAGGTGGTATCAGAGGATTGATGAAAGAAGGCGAGTTCGATGAAAAGCTTGTGGAGCAAGCAAGCAGAGCTGTTGCATCTTGGATGGTAGAAGAAGGTTTGAAAACGATTGTGATAGCTTATGATACGAGAATGAATTCTGATCTTTTTGCCAAAATAAGCGCTTCAGTCATTTCGTCTTTTGGCATTGAGGTATACCTTTTTCCAGAACCAGTTCCAACCCCTCTTTTATCATTTGCTGTCAGAAAAATTGAAGCTGGTGCAGGTATTGTCATCACAGCAAGTCATAATCCTCCAGATTACAACGGTTTCAAAGTGTACACAAAAGATGGTGTGCAGGCGATTCCAGAGTATACAGAAAAGATAGCGAAATATATGGATAACCCTGTAAATCTCTCAAGACCAGTTAAAGTGCGCACAGTGCCACCACAAATAGTGAAAGAATATATCGAAATGGTTGTAAAAGTTGTTGAACCTTTGGTAGAGAATGATACAACAATTGTTTATTCTCCGCTTCATGGTACAGGTGCCAGATTTGTGCCGAAAGTTCTTGAGATGCTTGGGTTCAAAGTGGTTTGTGTTGAAGAACAAATGAATCCAGATCCTCATTTTTCAACTGTTACCACACCAAACCCCGAAGAAGAGAGTGCTTTTGCACAGTCAGACAAATATCAGAGTGATTCTACTTTCGCTATAGCAACAGATCCAGATTGTGACCGTGTTGGGCTTAAGGTTGGTTCTGTTAAACTTTCTGGCAATCAAATCGGAGTGCTTTTAACAGATATGCTTCAACAAGATCAACCTTCTGGGAGCCATCTTATAAAAACCATAGTGACAACCGATATGGTTTATCCTATGTGTGAAAAAAAGGGGCAGGTTGTTCTGGAAACCCCTACAGGCTTTAAATTCATAGGCAGTGAAATAGAAAAGAGGTCTTCAAGGGAAAATTTCAAATATTTTCTGGCTTTTGAGGAAAGCTGCGGATATCTTACCGGTGATTTTGTGCGCGATAAAGACGGTGTTCTTGGTTCTGCTTTGATAGCGGCTATGTGCAGCAAAGTTGACCCTTTGGAAAGACTGAAGTATTTATATGACAAATACGGTTATTATATCGAAAAATTGATTTCAATAAACCTGACAACCCCTGATCAAGCAAGAAAGATCTACGAAAAAATACGGGATTTTCCACCAAATAAAATTGGTTCAACAAGGGTTTCGAAGGTTTATGATTATTCGCAAGATACTCAAATACCAAACGAGACTCTCCTGCTGGAAGCCAATGGAGCAAAAATTTATATAAGGCCCTCTGGAACGGAACCAAAGTTGAAAATTTATTTTAAAGTGGTCGATGAGAATGAGAGACAGGCTCTAAGAAAAATCGAAGAGTTGCAGAAAGGAATGACCAGAATTGAAGATTTTACTTAAAAATGCGTTGATTCTGAAAAACGCATTTTCCGATTTTGTGAAAGAGAATATATTCATAGAAAACGGGAAAATAGTTGAGATTGGAAAATTTCAGCGGCAAGCCGATAAGGTTTACGATCTTTCTGGAAAATTGATTATGCCTGGCTTTGTAAATGCACATACACATGCAGCAATGACATTGATGCGTGGTGTGGCAGAAGATGTTTCACTTGAGGAATGGTTATTTAAGAAAATTTTCCCAATAGAAGATAAATTGACTCCTGAAGATGTCTATATTGGAACAATGATCGCACAGATGGAGATGGCAAGAAAAGGTGTTGTGGCATATGTGGATATGTATTTTCACTGTGAGGCAGTAGTCCAGGCAGCGATTGATTTTGGGATGAAGGCTTTAATTACACGTGGATTAACAAATCAGTCGGGGTCTGATAATGGTAGATTAAGGCAAAATATAGAGTATTTTGAAAAATTCAATGGAAAAGATGGGTTGGTGTTTATAGGTTTTGGTCCTCATGCCCCCTACAGTTGCTCACTGGATTATTTAGACCGTGTAGCAACAGTTGCAAATGAACTTGGAGCACCTGTAACAATTCATCTTTATGAATCTGAGAAAGAGACTTATTCTTTGAAAGAGATTTTAAAGACAAAACTATCCGAATGCAGGGTAATTTTTGCGCACTGTGTTCATTTGAAAGAAAGCGATATTGAACTGTTGGCGAAAGAGAGTTTTTTTGTGGCACACAGTCCCACGAGTAATTTGAAGCTGGCAAATGGAATAGCTCCGGTTTCAAAAATGCTTGAAAAGAATATTCAGGTCTGCCTTGGAACTGACGGGGCTGCGAGCAACAATACGCTTGACATATGGCATGAAATGCGTTTGGCATCGCTTTTACAGAAAGCACGTGATCCTGTTAAAATCTGCACAACAGAAGCCTTGTCGATGGCAACATTAACAGGAGCGAAAGCAAGTGGTTTAACATCTGGTTCACTGGATACCGGATATGATGCGGATTTAATAGTTTTAGATATCGAGAAACCATGGTACCTTCCACTGGAGCAGTTGAAATCTCACTTAATACATTCGGCTAATTCACTTGACGTTTATGCAACCATGGTTAAGGGTAGATGGGTTTATTTCAACGGAGTTTTTCCAACCGTGGACGAATCTGAGATAAAAAACAGGTTTGAAGGGGTGGTTCAAAGATTGATAGATATCGGAAATTAAGTGTTTATCTTAAAGAAAGGTATGGAACACGTGTACACAGACTCGTTATAGATGGAGGTTTCAGTTGCCCTAATCGAGAAAAGGGGAAACCATGCATATTTTGCGACCCTGCAGGTAGTGGTTTTAATGCTTATCATGGTTTGTCAATAAGAGATCAGGTTCTAAAACAAAAGGAAAGAGCCGCTCAGAAGTATAAAGCAAAAAAATTTATAGCCTATTTCCAGGCTTTCACAAATACCTATGCTCCTCTGCATGTTTTGAGAGAGAAATACGAACAGGCGATAGTAGATGAAAGCATCGTTCAGCTTTCGATTTCTACAAGACCTGATTGTATCCCCAACGAGGTTCTTGGATTGCTGGAAAATTTCAAAAAGAAAGTTGATGTTTCCATCGAACTTGGGCTTCAAACTATAAACAGCAAAACCCTGCGCATAATTCAAAGGGGACATGGCATAGCCGAATTTATTGACGCCGTTTTAAGAGCAAAGATGCACAGCATAGAGATTGTAGTGCATGTGATTGTCGATTTACCTTGGGACGATCTGGAAGATGTAATCGACACAGCCAGAACACTGTCTTATCTTGGTGTGAATGGAGTTAAATTGCATTCACTCTATGTGGTTAGAAATACCCCCTTAGAAAATATTTTTATCAATAGAGAGGTAGATTTTATAGATTTCAAAGAATATAAAGATAGGGTCGTGGCGTTCCTTGAGAATTTATCACCTCATGTGGTAATACACAGGCTTGCCTCTGATCCTCCGAGGAATATGGTTGTTTACGGGAACTGGGGAATGTCTAAAATTCAGATAGTAAACGAGATAGAAAAGGAGCTTGAAATGCGAGATACATTTCAAGGAAAAAGATGGGCAAAATAAATCATTTGTGAATTTGTTGTGCTATAATTTTTCTACAAATATGGAGGTAAAGTATGAATCTCGCGATAACTGTACCATTGAATACATTTGTAAAATTGATGCATGAACTTGGCATACTGGAATATAAGAATTTCATTAAACATTCGTTTCAGGTAGCCAAACTCTCAAAACAGATAGCTCAGAATATAAATCTCGACTACGAACCAGAGCAAATTTATTTAGCTGGTCTTCTGCATGACGTTGGCTTGGTTTTGAAAGCATCAGTTGAAAATTATGAACTGTTCAAAGATATTTTTCGCAATACGCCGGATATTGAAAAAGTTGTTCTGGCTCTTGATAAAAAAGATCAACACTCACTTTTATCCAACCTTGTTACATCTAAAATACAATTTGTGGATCCTGATTGCTCGAAAGCGTTGCTGTATCATCATATGTCAGGCAATGAGATTGGAGAATCGAAAAAAATTGCTCTTCTCGCCAATTGTATAAAAGCAGCCGATACAATTTCTTTGGCAAACATGAGAAAGAAAAGGGATGAACTTTCCGCAGAATCTATGGAAGAAATGGTTAACGCTATCGAAAAAGACAGAGGATTATTTGAAGAAGTGAAAAAAGCTTCTCTGGAAATAATTCATGATTATACGAAAATCTTTGATCTTCTGGATGAACGAGATGATTTTTCTTCAAGCAAACAACTTTCACTGAAAGATTTCGAAACTGGTGCTAAATTAATTGCGACTTTGATGGATTTAAGAAGTCCTTACACAAGGAGCCATACATTTCTTGTAACGCGTGTAGCAAAGCAACTCATGGCTGAATTGATGTCTGAAGAAGATTCCAGGTTTATGACTGTAGCAGCGCTTCTACATGATATTGGCAAGATATCAACACCTCTTGAAATTCTCCATAAGAAAAGCTCTTTGAACGATAAAGAATTGCTGATTATGAGAAGACATGTCGTTGAGACGCGCAGAATGTTATCAAGAGCAGGAATAAAAGCGGTTGCAGATGTTTCAGCTTCGCACCATGAAAGATTGGATGGAAGTGGTTACCCGGTTGGTTTGAAATCGAATGAAACAACGATCTATATGAGAATTCTTCAAGTTAGTGATGTGTTTTCTGCTCTTGTTGAAAAAAGACCTTACAGAGATGCGGTGAGTTTAAATGAAGCAATTGAAATTCTGGAGAAGGAAGCATCTTTCAAAAAATTGGATTCGCAGGTCTGCAAAAAATTAAAAGAGCTCATCAATAATGGATATTTGGACGATTTTTTTACAGACAGGTTTACCCACGTACTGGAAGATTTGCTCGAATTGAAATTTAATGAAATTGATACGATCTTTGAAAGAGATTTTGATGGCTGGGAGGGATTGTTTTGAAAGGCTTTGTCGTGAATATGTGGTTTGAAACGTGGGGTAAGCTTTACGGTAAAGAAGTCGTAGAAAAGCTGAAAACTCAGTTTGGATTAAAGCCGGATCATACTTACAGCCCTCTCGATGATGTTCCTGACGAGTTACCAATTGATGTCTCAAGGAAGCTTGCAACTTTGAAAAATCTGAGTTTTGATGAAATCTGGTACAGAACAGGTAGAGAGAACCTTTACACGTTCTTCGAGCATTATCCAGAATTTTTTAAAAAGCCGAGCTTTCTATCTTTCATGGCTGCTATGGATGCTGTTCACCGGGTTTTGACTAAGAGAATAAAAGGAGCGACACCTCCAAGAATTTTTTTCAGATTGATCAACGGCAATAGAGCAATAATAAAATATGAATCTAAGAGAGACTTTAGAAAATATTTTCTTGGTTTGATGGAGAGTGCTTCAGAATTTTTTAAAGATCCCATAAAATACAGCGTTGTTTCCGAATTGAGAGATAAAGTAACTCATATTGAAGTGGACGTCACAGCAACAAGATCCTATGGCAGATTTGAAAAATTGGCAGTTGTACCAGTTTTAGGATTAGGGCTATTCAAATCCATTTTTCCAACTTATGCCTTTATGATACCTTTGTATGCATTTGTTTTATCATATCTGTCTTACACATTTCTTCCAGCCAACGCGTTAATCAAATCGATGGCGGTCGGCCTTGGAACGTTTGTGCTATCTATCATAGGTATGATTGATTTCAAAAAAGGCCATCAATCGCTTGAACAGACTATTGAGTCTGTGTCAGAGAAAAATCTGGATAACCCGCTTTCTGTGGATGGCGTTAAAGAATTTTCAAGGCTCTCACAATCTCTCATGAATGCTTCTGACAGTCTGAAAGAGGTTTTTTTAAGCATTTCGGGTGATGTTCAGGAAATGAGTTCGTATTCGCAAAAAGTTGTTGATGCAGTGAATTCTATGAAAGAACAACTTGATACAATGGGATCTCTTTCTAATGAAATAGCAAATACAGCTGTGCAGATCAGCAACGACACAGAAAAGATATCAAGTGCTGTCAATTCAAATGTAGATACGATAACATCTATAATCGATGAACAAACTAAGATAGTTCAATCTCTCAACGATGCTGTTTCACTCATAGCGAATTCTGCGAGAAATGTTGAAGGCTCTGCTGAAGGTATAGTTAGAATGAGTGAGAGATTTTCAAAGTTGGTTGATGAGGGGAAAAAACTCCAAGATCAAGCGAGCCTTATCATGGAAGTTGCCGAGACTGTTTCAACCATTGCCGAGCAAACAAATTTACTTGCACTCAACGCTGCCATAGAAGCGGCGCGCAGCGGCGAAGCAGGGCGTGGGTTTGCTGTTGTGGCAGATGAAATTAGAAAACTCGCCGAGGAAAGTAGATCTTCCGCGGCAAAAATATCGGAATTTCTTTCGTCAATAACCGCTGGCATAGAACAACTTGGCAGGATTATACAATCTGAATTTAATGAAATGAAACAGCAATCACAGAAACTTATCGAAAGTTCGGAGCACAACAAACAATCAAGTGATGTTATCTCTAATATATCTTCAAAGTTGAATAATCTGATAGAAACCTTGCACGCAGAGGCAAAAAATCTTCAGAGCATGACGGGTAATATTCAAAGCTTGCTGGCGATCTCCGAAGAAAGCTCCGCGACAGCTGAAGAGATAAGTTCTTCGATACAAAATTTCTTTATGCAATTGAAAGTTGTGCTTGATAGCGTTAATGAAACTATGAAGCTTTTAAAGGTAGTTGAAGAAAATTTCAAGGATATCAAGTTCTAAAAGCGGGGTTAAGCCCCGCTTTTCATTCAAAACATTTGTTGACATCGAAACCTTCTTTTTCTTCCAGTAATTTTTGCTTGAAAAACTCAACAATAAGTTTGTACCTTTTCAATCTATGAGTGTACGAACCCTGAACGCTATGCCCATGAGCTCCTTTTTTGAATATTGCCAAGTAAACTTCTTTCCCAAAATCTTTCAGGATGGTATAAAACATGAGAGATTGATCAAGAGGGCATCTGAAATCTTCGAGGCTGTGTATTAACAACAACGGTGTCTTGATATTCTTTACGTAAAAAATTGGACTGAGCTCTCTGTAATTAGGATTACTGAGAGGATCATTCCCAATGAGGCTTTTATCAAACCAGAAACCTATGTCAGAGAAAGCATAACTTGTGAACCAGTAAGATATTCCGTTTTCACTCACGGCAGCTTTGAACAGATCAGTTTGTGTGATTGCCCAGTTTGTCATGTAGCCGCCGTAACTTATGCCTGTTATACCCACGCTGGCGATTTGCTCATTTTTTCTAAGATTGTCTATAGCTGCCAATATATCTTTGAAATCTTCCTTTCCTGTTTTTTCCGTAACGGTAAGGGCAAACTGCTCAGAATAATTATCACTGCCGCGGGGGTTTGTAAACAGAACAAAGAAACCTTCCTCTGCTAACAATTGCCCGAGAAAATAGAGATTGTATCCATAAGCTCCTTTGGGGCCCCCGTGAACAAAGACTACAGCTGGAGCTGGAACTGAATCTGGTTTAATATACCATGCATCTATGTTGGTGCCGTCAAAACTTGTGACATCAAGGTGTTTCATCGGCCTGACTTTTAATTTTGAAATTATTGATTGGTTCAACTCGGTCACTTTGTTTTCTTTACCATTTTCATATAAATACACTTCTGCAGGTTTTTCCGGACTAACCTTCACAAATACAATCCTTCCATTATCGCTTGCGTCAAAAGCAGTTATTATCGAATTATCCGAAATTATTGTTTGCTTCTCTGTCTCTTCAAGATTCAATTTCTCCAGCAAAATTTTTCCACCTGATCCACTTTTGAAATAGACTGTGTTATTCCTGATCAAAGGATAAACTTCACTGTCAGATGCCCATATCTCGGCACTTATATGCCCGGAGTTGTTAAGTGCGTATTTTTCTGTCAAGGGGTGTAATTTTCCATTTTCATATAAATATACATACTCGTGTTGAAATGCACTTTTCCGCTCTCTCCCCAGCATGATGATTTTCTTGCCTTCTGCTGAAGTTGGAATTAATCCGACCTTTTCTAAAATCAACCGTTTTTTACCATCGGTATATAGAAAAATGTCGAATTCCGTGAATGGCTTTTTCTCGCTATATTTAGCGTAAACAATATCATTTTCAATCCAGAATATATTTGCTATATTTCTTTCTTCCATCTGATCGAGAACCTGGCAGCTCTCTACATCTATAATCTGAACAACATCTATTGAACTATCCAGAAAACCCTTGCCGTCAAACCAGACTGGTAACGTATCTTCAAAGTACAAATCTTTGTCATTTCTCTTCTTTGCAAACATTATCAGGAGTTTTTTACTGTCTGATGACCAATCGATAGCTGTTAAAGAATCCACCTTGAGGATCTCTTTTTCTGAAAAGTGTGCCAATTCAATCATACTTAAAATGTTAGAATCATTTATTTTCCTTATAAAAGCCAGTTTTTTCCCATCAGGTGAAAATTTTGGTTTGGAAGTTTCCTGAGGCAAATAAAATGATTCTCCTGTGGAAAGATTTTTAATGGTGATTTGTCGAATAGTCTTGTTTTCGGCAGGTGAAATTTTCTTCAGTGTGTAAGCAATCCATCTTCCATCACGACTTATCTTTACTTCAACTGGCACAACAAACTTTGTAAACGTTGAACATTCCCATTTCAATGCTATCACTCCTTTAACTCAAGAAATATCAGGAAAATATCTTTTGAGATATTATCTGAACTTCCAGTTCCTATTATTTCGTTTTTCGAAATTATTATACTCGAGTTTATATTCTGATCATTTTTTTCTTCAATTACTTTCTTAAAAACCAAATCCCCATTTTGATCAAGAAATATAAAGATTACGTCAAATCTATTTTCACCATTCCAGATATTCCCGTAGACACAGTAGAGATTTTCCTGAAACTCTATCAGACCTTTCGGAAAAAACTCGGTTTTTAGATCCAGTACCTTTTGCCAGATAATTTTTCCGCTTTTGTCTGTTTTCAACAACAGAGGGCTGTTGTAGTCTGTGAAAGAATTTGACAAACCCAAGATTAAAAAGCCATCGTTAACCATTGTTGCACTGATTGCTCTATCCCACTTCTCTCCCCCAGCTGTTTTCCACCAGATAAGTTTTCCAGTTCTGGAAAAAAACGTAACAAGGAAATCCGCCATGCCTTTAGTATAGCTTTCAGTTGAACCAACGCAAAGGTACCCATCACCACCGTCAATGATTTTACTGAACCATTCGTCTGAAGAACCACCAAATTTTTTGCTCCAGATGATCTTCCCGGAGTTGTCACATTTTATTAAAAGAGCATCATACCAGTTTCCCCCAATCGACCTGTGCCCTCCAGCGAGAATATATCCATCATCAGTCAGGAGAGCAGACTCTACCCACTGATCGGCACCGGAAACTGGGAGGATGAGATAGTTCAGAACAACAAAATAGCTGTTCAATTCCAGAATAGCTATTTTTGCCTGATCTAACAGAAGTTTATTTCCAGAAAGAAAAAATCGATTATCAGGAGTTTTTTCAACAACATTGAGTCTGTCAAGAAATCTTTCACCTATAGAATTTATTTTTAGAAGATCCAGATTTTTATCAAAAGTGATTGCAAAAATTTCATTGGTGTTTCTATGCTGGCCAAAGAGAACATAACCATAATCCTCTTGTGTTATACTAATTGCTTCCTCTGAGTTACCCAGGTCTATGTAGATTACCCTGGCGGATGCGGTAGCCGCCAGGAACATTAAAGCAGTGATAAACAAAAATATTTTAAACAACTTTTTTTGCATCACCCTTATTGTAAATTGGTTCGGTAAGAACCTTATATATCCTTTCAAGTGCCCAGTCGATTTCTTCCTTTTTTATAACAAGTGGAGGTGCAAATCTTGCTACTTGATCATGGGTTTCTTTACAGAGTATTCCAAGTTTCGCCAGTTTCTCGCAAAATGGTCTTGCCGTTCCATATTCTTTCTTTATCTCAACACCTATCAACAATCCTTTTCCTCTGACGTCTTTCACATAGTCACTTTTTATATCTCTCAACTGTCTCAGAAAATACTCTCCGAGTTCTTTTGCTCGTTGATCAAGTTTCTCTTCAACCAGCACATCGATTGCAGCTATGCCAACGGCAGCAGCCAGTGGGTTTCCACCGAATGTTGAACCATGATCGCCCGGTTTAAGTACGTCCATAATTTCGTCATTTGCAAGAACTGCTGATACAGGATATACCCCTCCGCCAAGAGCTTTTCCAAGTATCAGGACATCCGGTTTTGCATCTTCCCACTGCCATGCAAACATTTTTCCAGTTCTACCGAGACCTGTCTGAATTTCATCAAACATCAATAAAATTTTATGCTCAGAAGAAATTGCTCTGAGATCCTTCAGGTAACCTTCTGGAGGTACTCGAACTCCACCTTCGCCTTGAATCGGTTCTACAAGTATACCGAGCGTTTTATCATCTATTAGGTCTCTTATAACCCTTGCATCGCCAAACGGTGCGACTTTGAACCCGGGCGTAAATGGACCAAATCCGTCTTTGTACTGATCTTCTGTTGAAAAGGATACAATCGTTATGGTTCTACCATGAAAGTTACCTTCAACAACTATTATGTTCCCCTGGTTCATAGTTATTCCTCGTTTGTAGTAAGCCCATTTTCGCGCAATTTTTAGAGCACTTTCCACTGCTTCAGCACCCGTATTCATTGGAAGTACTTTATCGTAACCAGCGAACTCTGCCAGCCTTTGCTCAAATTTCCCTAAGAGATCGTTGTAGAAGGCTCTTGATGTAAGTGTTAGTTTTTCTAATTGATCTTTCAAAACTTTTAAAATTTTGGGATGCCTGTGACCATGGTTCAATGCCGAATACGCTGAAAGCATATCCAGATACCTGTTTCCTTCGACATCCCATACCCAAACTCTTTCACCTCTTTCGATCACAACAGGGATCGGCTTATAGTTGTGAGCGCCATATTTTTCTTCAAGGTTCATGAAATAGGAACTGTTCATCTTAACCCTCCTTTGAACATACACCTCTTTTAAAGAGAGTAGCATATAGAGATTCTGGATCAAAATCTGGCAATCTGTGGCTATTCACGGCAATATTTGGCAAAGTTTCTATAATATGCGTATGCTTTCTCTTTCTCATTTATGCTTTCTTATGCTCAGGTATGCTAACTTCTGTTATCGCTGGAAGTTTTTTCTTTGAAAAGGCAATTAAGCAAAATTGTTACAGCGATTTTCTATGAAAAAAATAATCATTTTTTTGTCTGATCGTGCGATTTGCAGAATGAGATTAGAGAGTCGTAGAAATTTTTTATTTCTTCGTCATTGAGTTTCTTTCTCCCGTATTTCGTTTTTACATAAATACTGGTCAACATTGATAAATTTTTGTCGCCTTCTATATCTAATATTTCATGGGGTGTTTTGCTGTGATACTGTGCAAAATACTTTCTCCTTAACCACCAGTAAGCTTTGAGAATGGATCTTTTATCAAATTCGAGTGGTGGGGTGTTTTCAAAAATATGTTGTTCTTGTTCATCACCCTTTTTTTGATTAAGAACTTCTTTTTTTCTCAAGATTCTTGCCGAGTAGATCACTGCTATTATCATTAGAGACAAAACAGCGACGCTTACAACATTCAAAAAAGGGATAATGTTTACTCTGTTTGAAAACATTTTTTCTCTCTGAGTTACAACCGTTGTTGCCGGTGCTGTGTAAATAGATTGTTGATCATTAACAATTGAATTTCTATGTAAGATCATTTGATCGGCATTTCTCTCAACTGGTTTAACAAATGAGAGTGATATTGACAGAGCTGTTATTATGATTAAAAAAGTTGCTGCACCAGTGAGAAACAACTTTATCGTTCCACTTATTCCAAAATTGTTCAGGGCAAAACTTATAAGAAAAATCCCGAAAATGATCAGAACAGATGGAAACCATATTTTTTCCAGTATCTCTGAAAATTTATCTTTTGGCACATTTTTATCGGTAGATTTGTCCGGGCGAACGACTGTTACATAATTTCCTTCTCCAGGTAAATTTTCACTTTTTCTCATCTTCTCACTGTGAAGGTTGTTTTGATCAAATACTGGTTTCAAAAGAGAGAAATTCACATCGGGCACGATTGTTGATGCAATCAGGACTATCAGCAGATAGACAACTATGAGCCGGATTCTACATTTTTTTGTCTTGTGCAGATACCACAGAAAAGTCAGGACTGCAAAGAATAATGAATCAAACCTGACGCCGTGCGATCCGGCCATGCTCAGGTATATTCCTACAGTCAGCAGTGAAATAAATGATGGGACGGTATATTTAGAAAAGATCAAAGCTGCACACTCCACAATTATTAGAATTAAGAATGCTTGTGAGAAGCCAAGTTTTGCAATACCTGCAACCACGAAACTTGCTATTAAAACAAATGGCGAAACTATCACCAAAGAGCAATTTTCATCCGAGAGAAATAGAACCAGAATAGATGAAAAAACAGTCAGAGGCAGGCTGAACCATAACGGCAGAAATGCACTGAGTAAATAAAAAGATGTTATTCCAGCACCGAAAATAGTAAATTGCCTAAGATCTTTGAATCTCATCGAAAACCTCCTGAAGGCTCTGATTTGGTCTAATTATTCTAACAATTATTTGCTCCTTCTCGAGGATTTTTGCTTTTTCTATAAGTTTTTGCATATCCAGTGGGTACATCTCATATGTTTTCGCTGGTTTAAACCTGGGATCTCTAAAACCATATGGAATTAACAGAACGATAACTCTTGCACATCTGGTTCTTGCTTGAATCAGTAGTGGCAAAAGTGTATCTGTAAGATACATCGAAATTATTAGAATTGTGTTGGAAGGCGTCAATCTGTACAAATCTTTGAAAAATTCTTCTGATAATTGCGGACCATTCTCATCTCCTTCAGCTTTTGCTAAAAGCTCAACAGCACTCACCCAGTCAGAATTCACCATGTAATTTCTTCTCAAGACTTCTTTGCCAACCACTACGAGATCTATAAGGTTACCTCTATTGGCGAGCAGATATATTATCGATGAGGTTGCGATTACAGCGTCTTCTTCGTAATTTTTTCTAATCTGCGCCCATACTTTTCTGGCAAAAATCTCCGACGATAGATTCAAATCAAGGTACAGAACTGTGTTGCTTATAGCGGTGTAATCCAGTTCTTTTACGCACAATTTTCCAAGTTTTGCAGAAATTTTCCAGTGTATTTTGCTGAGAGGTTCGTTGAAGTATTCTCGAACACCTTTTATCTGAGTGGTATCCTCAAGCAGTTTGAATTCTGACCTCTCAGCTGGAAGAAGCTCCCTCAATCTGGATGGAAAGCTTTCTATATACATAATCTTTGGCAAAACAAGTATTTCTTCTTTGCCTGAATAACACGCGTAATGCCTGAATAAATTTATGGGGTGTTCGTAGAGAACAAAAAAGTCAGATAGAATTTTTTTGCCACGGGTTGGAAAAGAAATTTTTGACTGGACATATACTGATTCTGATTTTCTTATTAACAGTGTTTTTTCAAAAAGATTGTACGTCAAAAAACCTGACGTCGTGACGTGTGAAGAAATGGAGGCATCTATATCACCAAACGGGCTTTGAATCCTATGATTGATCGTCAAATCCTGGTCTGTAAAAGCCCGTGTCTGGTTCACCCACCTTTCAATTTCAAGATGTGTCAATTTTCTTTTTGTATCATAAAATTGTAGCCACAGAAAAATGCAGGCAATAACAAGAGTAATTGAAAATACATTGAAACTGAGCAGCGCCCAGACGCATGACAAAATACTCATAAAAATAAGAAGACCAAATGAAGATGACTTTGATTTAAGTTTGAGCTTCACTTTTAATAGGGGCCTCCTCGGTGTTGAGTATTTCATTCAGGATTTCCTGCTTTGTTTTTTTCATCAGCCTCGCTTCCGGTTTCAAAACTATGCGGTGTGCAAGAACATCCACCGACAGTTCTTTGATATCGTCCGGTAGCACATACTCTCTTCCCCTGAGAGCAGCGAGTCCCCGCGAAATATTCATAAGCGATATAGCGCCTCTCGGACTTGCACCTAAAGCAAGATCATCGTGATTTCTGGTTCGTTCAACAATTCTGACTATGTAATCCAGTATGGAATCGTCTATATAAATTTCTTTAGTTTTCTTCTTGGCTTCTTCGAGTTCTGTTAAATTGCTCACAGGTTTGATATTTTCTATTGGATGAGACATCTCTTGCTTTTTCAACATTTCTATTTCCTGGGATTTATCGAGATAACCAATGGATAAGCAAATAGAAAAACGATCCAGTTGAGCTTCAGGTAAGGGAAAAGTTCCTTCAAATTCGACAGGATTTTGCGTTGCAATAACGAAGAAATGTTCACTCAGCTGATAGGTAATACCATCCACAGTTACTTGCTTTTCCGCCATTGCCTGTAGCAGGGCAGATTGAGTTCTTGGTGTGGTTCTGTTAATCTCATCCACGAGCAAGATATCAGTGAAGACTGGTCCTTTTCTAAAAACAAATTCATTCAATTTTGTATCAAGTACATTCAGACCTGTTACATCTGACGGAAGAAGATCCGGGGTCGCTTGAATTCTGTTGAAGCTCAAACCAGTCGAGATGGCTAAGGCTCTTGCTAACATTGTTTTGCCGACTCCCGGGACATCATTCAAAAGCACATGACCGCCACTCAACATTGTGGCCAGTATCTTTTCAACGATTTTTTCTTTTCCTACGATGACTCTGGAAATGTTTGTGATTACCTTTTTGGCAAAAACCTCCATAACCATAGTCTGTTCCTCCCGTCTTGAATTCTGTTATTGGATATCAACATTCCTGCAATCTTACATGCCCTCGGTGTATCTCCCATTTGCTTGTCTTTTCTGTAATCGTGTTTTTCTATAAAAACAGTCAGTTTGCTCTTCAAATCCAGAAGTTTTTTTACTTGAATAGCTTTTAAATTTTCTTGATTGATATGATTTGTCGTTGAGAAAATTTTCCAGTAGTGGTCTCTACATAAAATACGTTTACTTTTCTCGTATATGGATAATATATCTGATATAAATGAAGTGCATGTTTCAACATAAATTTTTTCTGATTCTGACTCATGTTTGCAAAACAAACATTCACTTTCAGTATGACAGTTTTTCACCATATCTTTTATCATTTCAGACATGATATCTTCATAGATTATTGCTAAGCCAAGTAATCCAAGCTCTGGGTGGTTATTAAGGGTGTTTTCAATAGCCAGAACATGTTTACTGCAGATACCACGCCTCAGTCTGGATCTTGTATTTGGATCGTTTACGAATTCATACAGGATTTCTTCTACGAACTTCTCGACACTGGTGTAGATTAACTCACAGATAGGACAATCATCTGTTTGCTTTTCGAATGCCTCGATTATTTTTATTTCAGCAAAATTTCTCGGGTTCACAAAGATTCCTCCAAAATAAAAAACCCCTACTCATTCAAGTAGGAGTCATCAGCCTTTAAGGCAAATAACGGTGGACTCCATCACCAGGCTTATTCATATCCTGAACTCTTCAAACACAGTATTATTCTACCACAAACCGCGGGCCCTTCATCACCGTGTTTTTATCAGTTCCTGTTTTAATATTTTTGAAGAATATATATAATTAACTGGGAGGTCTTTTATGAAAAAATTAGTTTTTCTTTTCTTTCTGGTTATTTCTATCACGGGATTGTCTGCTTCTGTTGAGATCAAAATGCCATCTTTTGACAAAAAAAATGGAATACACAGGATCTATTTCTACAGTCATGATGATAAAACAGAAGTAACAGTTGTTTTCTGGGATGAAGACTACCCAAATTTTCTATTAGATCTCGTCTACGATGTCTACAGATTCTTTAAATGGGGACGCTTTTATGATATTGAAACGTTTTTTGTGGAGAGAGATAAAATCGTTTTTCCGGATGACTTTTGCCCATCAGTAGATTATTTTCAGATCGACAATTTACACAATTATGCCGGGGTACCAATTGAAAAAGTTCAGAAAAACGGTGAAAAAATAGTTGTTTACGTTAGCACATGGAATCACATGTTTTCCACTCAGCCATTATCCAGCGTTGAATATCAAAATTATTCAGTTAAAGAAGAAATTGAGGCAAGAAGAATCGATGTTGAAAGGATTTTCAGTTTTAAACATTCTTCTAGATTGCTTTTGGCTGTTGTTCTATCATTAACTATGTTTGTGTTATCAGTACTAACAATCTTACTAAAAAGTAAATCCAAGAATGCAATCTTTTTTAAGGCCTCTACGACTCTCTGCGCGTTGTTAATAGCTGTTATGAACAGCTCTCATTTTGAATGGTTTATCAGCGCTGGCTTATTTTTTGGGCTCTTGGGAGATATTTTCCTGGAGAATCCAGAAAAATTCAAAGATGGTATGATCATGTTTTTGATTGGGCATATTTTGTATTCGCTTGGATTTGGATTAAAATTCACGGTACCTCCCGTGTTGATTTTTGGAACGATTTACTTCACTCTGATGGCAATATATTTTCTCGTTCTTCACAGGCATCTTGGAGAATACAAACTGGCCATCTTCATATATGTTTTAGCGATAGCCACAATGATGGTTTTCTCATTTGGCCCGCTTTATCTGGGTGTGTACTACATAGGTTTTCTGCTGCCTCTATCAGCAGGGTTATTTGTGTTTTCTGATCTATGCATTGCCTATGACAGATTTGTAAGAAAATTGCCCGCAAGAAACCTGATAATTTTGTCGACATACTTTTTTGCCCAGTGGGTTATATCTCTATCTAATTTGTTTTAAAACTGAATCTATCAACCATAAAATCATTAAAAGCCAGAAAACAATAATAAAAACAGTTGTAAGGTTGAATCTTTTTCCGATATTCAAGTTTTTTGCTCTGCTTTTGTAGTCTTTTAAGAGTTCTTCTGGTATAGAACTCAGAGTACATTTTATCAGTAATGGGATTATGATGAAATCATCCAGTTGTCCCAATACAGGTATGAAGTCAGGAATCAGGTCGAGTGGATTTAATGCATAGGCTATTGTTATAACAGCGAGAGCTTTTGTTTTCCCTGTCAGCACCCTATCTTTATTCATGAGATACAATGCCGAAATCGTAAGATTCAGCTCTCTCAGCAAATTTTTTTGAGATTTTTACTCATGCTTTTCTTTCTGTTTTTTTAACTCTAAATAGTGCTTGAGAGTTAATAAGCTTTGAATCATATCTTCATCTACAACAAACACGTCATCTGGAACAAGGAGTCTTACTGGCGCAAAATTCCAGATACCTTTTATTCCATTAGTGAGAAGCAGATTGGCAACCTGCTGAGCTGATTCCTTGGGAACGCAGATTATACCTATTTCAACCTCAAATCGCTTTATAACTCTTCTCAGGTCTCTCATGGGAAGTATTGCCAGATCGTTCACGAATTTCCCTATTTTTTCTTTGTCGTTGTCAAAAACAGCAACTATTTCAATCCCGTATTGAGTAAAGCCCGGGTAATTCACAAGGGCTTTTCCAAGATGTCCTGCGCCAACCAGTATCACCTTTGTTGTTTTTCGAACGCCGAATAATTCATCGAGTTCTTTGCGAAGAGTTTCGACGTGATAACCGACCTTTGGCTTCCCCATTGTTTTCAGATATGTAAAATCCTTTCGAATTTGCTCGGGGCTTACCCCGAGCCTTTGAGACATTATTTCAGATGAAACGTATTCGAAATCGATCTCATTCAGAAACCTGTGGTACAATTTCAATCTGTCCAAAGTCGGTTTTGGTATCAAAATTAGTTCTTTATTTTGATAATTTTGCATACTTTTCTAACACCTCTTTGATTTTCTCGAAGGTTGCTTCACTGATAAGTTTATCATTTACCATGACATTTGGAGACTTTCCACAATGTTCTAAGCAAAATGTTCCTGTGATCTCTACTTCATCTGATAGATCTTCCGTTCTGACGTAATCAATTAACTGAGAAAGTAGATTATAAGATCCTTTCATGTAACAGGATGTACCCAGGCAAACCCTGACAACCGTTTTTTCTTCTTTTGGTAGTGGTAATATTTCTATATCTTGAAATTCAACTCGTTTTCTTGGTTTGTAATTTGTATGAATTATGTGCCGTGCGTGTTCATCACTGAGATCTTCCTGATACAATTTCTGCACATAGAAGTTTTCCACAGGTGAGAGAAGCGTCTTAATTCCTACAGTTTCTCTTAATATGTGAGCTCTTTTTTGTCTCATTCTGGAGTCATTTGGATATGGTTGTCCGCCACCGCCAATACATCCATAATTACATGCCATCACTTCTACAATATCTACGTTGAATTCTCCTGAAGAAATTTTTTTCATTATCTTTCTTGCATTTGCGAGGCCAAAAATCACTGCCGCCCTTATTGATTTTCCGTCTTTCAGTGTTATTTTTGCAATTTTCACTCCTTCCAGTAAATCGTCGTACTCTTCACGTGATATGCCAATCTCGTCTCTAAGAACTGACACTACACTGCCAAAAACGCCACCAGTTTTTCCAAAGCTCAGTCCGCCCTGGGAGGATATACCGAACGGTCTATCAAACGGTTCTGGGGAAATCTGTTTTATATTTATTCCACTCGCTTTTATCATTTGGGAAAGTTCCTTGGTTGTCAAAACCAGATCCACGACACCAGCGTGCTCTTCTCTTTCTGCCTCAAATTTTTTCGCGGTGCATGGCATAAAGGAAACAAGGAAAATATCCTGAGGATTTAGCCCCATCTTTTTTGCATAGATTTTTTTGATCAAACTTCCAAGTGCCTGCTGCGGAGATTTAACGGTTGAAAGATTTTCAACAAATTTCGGATAATACTGTTCTACATATTTCACCCACGCAGGACAGCAGGAAGTAAACTGAGGTAATTTTTCCTGTCGCGACAACCTTTCATAAAATTCATGAGCTTCCTCGTAAGCAACGAGGTCGGCACCAAAAGCTACATCAAAGACTTTGTTAAAGCCAGACATTCTCAAAAATGTGGCGATCCTTTCAGCCATAGCAAGATCTGATTCGAGAGATAGTTCTTCTTGAATGGCCACTCTTACAGCTGGGGCCACCATACCTATGACGATTTTGTCTGAAGAAAGCGCCTGATAGAGTTTTTCAAGATCGTTTCTAAAAGTTAAAGCGGCTGTTGGACAATGAGCTACACATTGGCCACAATAGACACATTCACTTTTTGCAAGTTCGTTTGAAAAAGCAGGAGTTACTTGGGTAGAAAAACCCCGGTAGGCAAAGTCGATCACTCCGATACCCTGTACTTCTTCACAAACTCTTACACAATCACCGCAGAGAATGCATTTTGAATTATCTCTTACAATTGGAGAAGATTTATCAACTACGTTATCTTTTTTTATCTTGGTGAACCTGATATCTCTAATTCCAAATTCTTCTGCATATTTTTGCAACTTGCAACTTCCATTTCTATCACAGATTGTGCAGTCTCTGTTGTGTGTCGCGAGAATCAATTCCAGAATGCCTCTTCTCAATTCATATATCTCGGGAGTGTTTGTTTTTATCTTCATACCCTCGCGCGGTTTCAATGTGCAGGAAGTAACTATGTCTTTACCATCTACCTCAACCAGGCACATTCTGCATGCACCATAAACAGAGGTTTCTGAGAGATAACATAGATTTGGAATCTCGATACCGATATCTTTAAGTGCTTCCAGCACGTTTTTTGAATTATCTTTTATCTCAACTTCTCTGCCATTGACATATATTCTCATTTTTCCACCTCCTAAATCATTTCTATGGCTTTGAATCTGCATTTTTGGACGCAGAGACCACATTTAATACATTTTTCCTGGTCTATCTTGTAGGGTTTTCCTCTCTCACCGAAAATGGCGTTCTGTGGACAGGATTTTGCACATAAACCGCAGCCTTTACATAATTGTTCATTGACGACGTATTTTTTGAATGAAACGCAGGTTCCACTTGGACAAACTCCATTTAAATGGGCCAGGTATTCGTCTTTAAACAACTTCAATGTACTTAATATTGGGTTGGGAGCTGTTTTACCAAGCCCACACAGAGAAGTTTTTTTGATAAGGTTAGCAAGAAATTCGAGATTCTCAAGATCTTCTTCTGTGGCTTTTGCCTGAGTAAATTTCTCCAAAATGTTATAAGCCTGCATGGTACCTTCTCTGCATGGAATGCACTTGCCACATGATTCTCTTTTTGTGAAATCCAGGAAAAATCTTGCAACCTCAACCATGCATGTCCTTTTTGTTATAACTACTATACCCCCTGAGCCAACCATGGCATCCGCCGATTTCAACGTGTCGTAATCAAGGGGCATATCGAGAAATTCCTTAGATAGACATGCTCCGGAAGGGCCTCCTATCTGCACAGCTTTGAATTCCTCTCCTGACAAAAGGCCCCCACAGATTTCGTAAATGATTTTTCTTAACGTTGTTCCAAATTCAACTTCTATAATACCCGTGACCTTCAAGGGGCCTGTAACAGAAAACATCTTCGTTCCGGGAGAATTTTCTGTTCCAAGCAACCTGTATTTTTCAACCCCATCTCTTATTATTCTCGAAATGTTTGCGTAAGTTTCGACGTTGTTTATAAGGGTTGGATAACCCCATAAGCCAGATTGGGCGGGAAATGGTGGCCTTGGTCTCGGCATACCTCTTTTTCCTTCGATTGAGGCCAACAAAGCTGTTTCTTCTCCACAAACAAATGCTCCTGCTCCTTCTTTAATTTCTACATCAAAAGAAAACCCGGTTTGAAGAATATTCTCACCCAGTAAACCGAGTTTTTTAGCATCATCAATAGCTTTCTGAAACATCTGAATAGCTATGGGATATTCAGCCCTTATATAAGCATAAGCTTTCTGTGCTCCTATGGTATATCCTGCAATTATCATCCCTTCAAGAACAAGATGTGGGTCTCTTTCGAGTAGAGTTCTATTCATAAAAGCCCCCGGGTCACCTTCATCTCCATTACAGACTACAAATTTGACATCAGATTTGCTGTTTTTCGCAGCTTCCCATTTCAGGCCCGTTGGGAAGCCGCCGCCACCTCTGCCTCTTAATCCGGCGTTTTTTATCATTTCTATAATTTCATCTGCTTGCATTTGCGATAGTACTTTTATTAACGATGAATAACCTCCCCTTGCCATATAATCTTCTATGCTGTCACATTCACACTTACCAATATCTTCCATAATATAAAAATTCTGGTTTTTGTATAAAGTACTGTCCTCAAGACTCCTAACTCGATCGTTTGTGACAGGATCAATCAGCAGCAATTCTTCTAATGGTTCTCCTCGCTTGATGGTTTTTTCTACAATTTTTTCAACATCGTTTACTGTGACATGAGAGTAAAAATAACCGTGAGGCAAAATATTGACAAGGGGTCCATTGGAACATCTTCCGCAGCATCCAGTTTTTTTCAAAGGATTTTCTGAATCTTCGATTTTAGCCAATTTTACCGAATTTAAAAGACCTTCCCTGAGAAGTACTCTCTGAAACTCTTCATAAACTTTCAAAGCACCTTTCGCGGTACATCCAGTGCCAACGCACACGTAGATCGATAACTTAGAAAGCTTTTCTTTTCTCTTTTCCTTTTGAAGTTCTATAAATTGAAGAGCTTCACTAATACTATTGAGCATTATGTTCACCTTCTTTCAGTTTTCTGATTATGTCTTTGACCTTTTCAGGGGTAAGATTCCCGTATACTTCATCATTTATGACCATTGCCGGAGCCAGTGCACATGCACCAAGACAACCCACTTGGTCTACGCTGAACTTCAGATCTCTTGTTACCTCACCCGGCTTTATATTCAGCTCTTCTTCGATTGCTTTTAAAAGTGATAATGACCCTTCCATATGACATGCAGTACCATCACAAACAAGGATGGTGTACTCACCCTTGGGTTTGAGAGAAAACTGGGAATAAAAGGTCCCCACACCGAATATTTTTGCCGGAGGTAATTCAAGAGCCACAGCGATATAGTTAACAACATCTTCCGGAAGATGTCTGTAATTTTTTTGAACATCGAGGAGTATTCTTATGAGATTTTCCTTTTTGTACTGATGTTTTTTCAGAATTTCCTCAACTTTTTCAAAGGTCCTTTCCACTCATTTCACCTCCTAACAGTATTCAACTTTTACGATTTTTCCCATTTTGGTCAGGATTTGTGCAATGTCCTGAACTAATCTGAATTTCAGAGATATGTCGTGACTGAATAGCGGATTTTGGTGAGCTGGGTTAATAGCCCTCCCCACGGTGAAATTTATTTCGTCTGCTTTCAGAAGCATTTCGGTCAACATGGCTGCTCCATAACCTAATTTTTCTTGTTGCCCCTGCAGATATCTAAAGACATGCGTCAAAGTAACTATTCCTTCGGTAACAAGGTCGATTCCATCCATTTTGCCAATGGGTGGAAGTTCCTCGGTGAAAGACATAATATCGAGTTTCACTTTCTTTTCAAGCACTCTCTCAAAGATCTGGGCTGTGGTTCCACCGCATACGATCTTTTTTCCTTTACGTGAAAGAAATTTTTTCACTATTTCTTCATCTTTTGATTTGTCCTCGGGCGGGCCAACGAACAGATTTACAACCTCTAAGGGTTTGAAGTGAATAGCCGCAACAAGTGCATCATCTCCCCTCGTTCCTTTGTCTAACCTTTCGGTGAGCTTAACCAAATGTCGAACGATGCTTAACGAATTTATTCTATTTTCAAGTAATACCTTAATTTCTCTGACAATATTTTGAACGCCAAATCCTAAGGGGAAATTATCTGTTCCCATTCCTGCCTGAGATACACCATCTGTCATTAAAAACAGTAGATCGCCCTGTACAGGTGATATTTCATAAAAAAAGATCTTTCTCCCAAGAACAGTTATTTGTTTTTTATCTATCTGAAGTAATTTTTTGTCCCTAAAATAAAGAACGACCGGAAACTCGTACTCAACAATATGGCACACGTTAGTTTCTGTATCAAAAACAACCGAACAGAGATTTGCATAACTTATTCCCCTCACTTTGCAGACAGGAAGCGTAGCAAGAATCGATGAAAAAACCTCGTCAGTTGGAACATTGTTAAACAGCATCGTGGTTGCCATGGAGGTGGTCAATGTCGAAAGTATGCTTGCTTTTACACCACTCCCTAATCCGTCGGAAACACTCACGGCAATTCTGCGTTCTCCTTTTTTTACACAGATTGAATCACCACAGATCTCTTCTCCTTGCTTGTTTTTGAAAGCATAATTAATTTCGCAGGTTAACATCTCATTCCTCCATAAATTTTCTTAATTCTACGAAGTGGCTTTTGGTCTCGGCTATCGATTCACCTAACAATCCAGCTATTTCCTGTGCGATTCTCATTTGCCTTGCCAGCATTTCTTCGATTTTATTTAGAGTTTCATGTTTTATTTCCTTCAGTCTTTCTTCCTGTAATTTTTCTTTTGTCATATCCACGAGCAACAAAACTTCCCCACTGTCTTCAGGAAGAGTGAAAGACTTAACAAAAAAGAAGCCCTTATCTGGAATTTCATAGATGCGGTTAGAAAATATTTTTATTTCATTCAGCAGTGAAATTAAATTGGCTGTATCTAAGAAAAGCTTTTCAGCCGCTTTATTTTTGTAGATTAGGCAGTTGCCTTTATATATGAAAATAGCGTTTGGCGACTCTTCTACAACTCTATTTGTGGCAGCCTTTAGTTTATCCACCAGATACGTGATACACATTTCTTTTTCCGCTTTTCCCAAAACAACTGCTACAGCTTTGTCTTTACAACTTTCATAACCACAGGCTCCACAATTGAGTTGTTTTTTCATATCATCCTTTCCAAGCGATTTGAGTACTTGCTGAACAGCTTTTTCATCCACATAAACCTTTGAAAATTTAGAGGAGAATTTTTTATGCAAATCAATAGAAGGTGCTTCAAATTCAATCAAATTTTTCTCTGTATTCAGATTAGCAGAATGATTCATTATTCTTCGTCTTTTTTCGAGGATATTTATGTCTTTTCTAATAGCAGGTCCATTTATGCAACTTCCAATGCACGCAGATGCCTCTATAAAAAATCCAGTTTTGATTTCGTCTATTTTTGAAAAAATGTTCATTACGTTTTCTATGCCTTCAATAGATATGTGGGTTTTCCAATCGCCATCAATTGTGTAATTTATACCTCCTGAAGTTGGGTACATTCTTGCCTTATCTGGATAAGGCGGAGTGGGTAATTCATCTATCAATTGATCAAGCTGAAAATTTTCATTTTTAATGAATTCGTCGAATTCTTCGAAGGTAATCACAATGTCAACAAGCTGACTTTCACTTTTCTTCGCCACACATGGTCCTAAAAACACCACCGGTAAATCCCCAAATTTTTGCTTTAAGAAAGTAGCATGCGCGACCATTGGGGACACAACCGGCAAGAGATGACCGAGTACCTCTGGAAAATATCTTTCTGCCAGATAGACAATAACAGGACAGGCTGTGCTTATCACCGTTTCTTCGTTTTTCAAAAAATATCTGGCATATTCTCCTGATACCAATTCTGCGCCAACAGCTGTTTCCTGAACAACTGTTGCTCCTAATTTTTTTAACAGGGAGATGATCTTATACGGCTGATCGAAATGTGCGAAAAAAGAAGGCGCTAACGATACCATAAATTTTTTTCCAATGAATTTCTTAAATTCATCTATACTTTTCACGTATGTTCTTGCTTTTTGAGGACACACTTCTATACATATCCCACATTGTATGCAATCTTCATCAATTATTTTGGCTTTGCCGTGGTTAAAACTTATCGATTTGACAGGGCAATTTCTCAAACATTTGTAACAGTACATGCAACTTGCATCGTTCGAAACGATAGCGTTCACGTCTTTGCCTCCTCGATAATCTTCTCTATGTTTTTGTCATCAACATGTGTATAGAGTTTTCCATCTATTTCCACGCAAATTCCGTCCGAGCACCTTCCAAAACAGAGCGATCCATAAAGTTGTATCTCTGGATACTTTTTTCTAAGCTGCTCTATTTTTTGGACAATTTTATAGGATCCTTTTAAATGGCAAGAGCTTCCCATGCAAACTCTGATCAACATAAAATCACCTATCGTGATATTTTTATCGTTATTTATTTCACGATTTATTCTATCTCTTTCCTTCCCATCTGTCAATGAAGCTTTTTCAAATGAAAATCAAGAGTTGATTAACCAAAAGTGACATGAATATGAACTCGTTCCTCACTGTTCAAAACGGGTATCACTTAATGTAAACTTGTTTCGTGGTGATCAGATTAAATGGTCTGGCGAGAACTCGATAAAGGCGTCAGAAATTATCTCTGGCTTTACAGCATATCAGGCTTTTCTTTTTCAGCGGTTATTGCCGTTCCGTCTTTTGGAAAATTGATGAATATATCCATAGAAAATGTAGGTTGGCTGTTTAGCTTCTCTTACATCGTGCAGGCAGTTTTGACATATGTTCTTGGGAAAAAATTCGAGCAATTTTCCACAAATTATGGTCTATTTCTCGCTAAAATCTCTTTTGCGCTTGGCTCATTACTTTTTGCTTTATGCAATGGGCTTTGGTTATTTGCCATTGCACAGATGCTGTTAAGTTTTACAGATGTATTTTACCCGTGTCAGGTAATGTATGAAAGAGCGTTATTTCCACCAAAATATAGAGAAACTCTGTATTCTTATTTATTTTTTGCCACGGAATCTACAAAGGCTATCAGTTATACGCTTTTTGTTTTTGTATTGTCTCCTTTTATGGGTGGAAAAACTTTCCTGAAGGCTGTTTTTGTTATGATCTTTCTGTTGAATTTTTTCTACGCTTTTTCGTATTTGAAAATCCTCCCAAAAATTCAAAGTGGCTTGGTATTACATAAAGGCCAGGTGATTGCTACCACAAATTTTCGTGCTTTTTTCTCAATCATGCTTCATCAATATCTTTCCTATGTTGCTTTTAATTTCTCTGGATTTCTTGTTATCTCATATTATCTGATCGATTATTTTAAACTCAGCAGCTCTTCACCATTTCTTTTTGAAATGGTTTTTTCTGCATCTGTTGCTCTGTCGTGGTTCTGGAGGAAACGCATTCGAACAAAGGCACATATCAATTTAATGATAGGAAATTTTCTGATCCTTTCGACGTTTCTCTTATGGGTAATACCAAATGTTTATGTTTTCTTCATTTCTCATATTTTGATGGGTATAGGTTTCATTCTCTGGTTTCCCGCGAAAGAAACCATAAAGATTCAGATAGCCCCAAGAGAGCTTGGGAGATGGGAAGGATTTTTTCAGGGATTGAATATTTTCAGCAGAATTTTTACCCCTGTTCTGTCTGCTTATGTGGCGATGGCCTTGGGTTATCAGCAGGTATTCTTGATTTCTTCGATATTTTCCGCTTTTGCCCTTTTAGCGTCGCTCCCGGCAGCAACCTGGATAAGAAAGTTTGCCTATCAATCAAAAGTTGATTGAGAAAAGTTCCTTAGCGTTCCCAAGCAGTACATCTGAAACTTTCTGAACATTTTGGTTCAAAATTTCTGATATTTTTTCCACAACTATTCTGACATAGGCTGGTTCGTTTCTTTTGCCTCTGAATTGCTGTGGTGGTAAATATGGACAATCTGTTTCACTAAGGATATTTTCAATTCCTACAACTCTAACCACAGATCGTAGACTGTGGTTTTTAGGATAAGTTATAGGACCACCTATACCAATGAATGCGCCGAGTCTGACAAATTTTAGCGCCCATTCTGTGTCCGCCGAGAAAGCATGAACAACTCCTCCAGGACCAGGTAACCCTATCTGCGAAAGCAACTTATACGCATCATCATACGCATTTCTTATGTGTAGTATTACCGGTAAATCAAGTTCCTTAGCAAGGATCAATTGTTCTCTAAAGGCTTTCAACTGTTCTTCTTTTGGAGAAAGGTTTCTGTAATAATCTAAACCCATTTCACCCAGAGCAACGACTTTATCATCTTTTGCAAGCTTTTCCAGCTGTTTTATATAATCTTTTTCAACCTTTTCTGCTTCATGTGGATGAACGCCTACTGCACAGAAAATATTTTCTGATCTTTTCGACAATTCCAGTGCTCTTTTTGAATCTTCCACATCTATACCTACATTGACGATGAATTCTATCTGTTTCGATTTAAAAAGTGAAATTATTTTGTCCAGATCATCTTTAAATTGTGGAAAATGCAAATGGGCGTGAGTATCAACAAATTTCATGATTTCATCACCTTTCCAAAAAATCATTTGAAAGCAGTAGAAAATTTAAATCTTTACAACTACTTATTATATACAGTTCTGTGTTTTTTCCTGTTGTTTGGAGTAAAATTTAAATGGTGATTTTGTGAGAAAATATATTTCTTTTTTATTGTTTGCGATGATTTTTACAGGGGTATTTTGTCAAAGTGATTATTTACAGAGGATAGATGAACTTTCCGACTTCTACTTCTCGTTTGACCTAAATACAATAAAGCTTTCTATACTTGATGCCATAAGGGCAACTGGCCAGAAAGATGTGATAGCGGCATATCTTGATTTTGTGAACAATTCTCCCGTTTGGGTTGTGGTAACAGCGAGCAGTTCGATATATGTCAACCCATTTACAGGTAGAATGAATGTTTCGGCAAATTCCTATCTTTACAGAATATCCTACCCTGTTTCCTTAGAAGACGCCATTTCCCTGGCTTTCGTTTCAGGTGGGCGAGACATATTTTTTGCTTTTCTACAAAATCAGAGCAATTGGATCATCGGTACAACAAAACAACTGATAACTGTGAGCACCAGAGCACCTGTGGTGATTTCTATTCAAAGTAGATCAAACAGGGGTGAATCAAGTGGGTCTAAAAAAGGAGAAGGTACTAATCGTTGAGGACAATGAAGATCTACTTAATTCTATAAAGGAATTTTTGCTAAAAGAAGGTTATGATGTTAGTTGCGCAGTAGATGCAGAGCAAGCTTTTGATATGGTTATCGAGGACCATTATGATTGTTTAGTTGTTGATGTATTGCTTCCGGGGATAAATGGCTTCGAATTTGTCGAACATCTCAGAGAAAGTTTGATAAATGTCCCGATTTTAATTTTAACAGCCCTGGATGCAATTAATGACAAAGTTAGAGGGCTGAGTTGTGGTGCGGATGATTATTTAACTAAACCATTTGATTTTCGCGAATTACTCGCCAGGATAAAAAGCCTGATAAGGCGAAGCAATATTACAAAAGGAGAGGAAATCAACTTTAAGGGCTTAAAATTAAACAGTAGATCAAGACAAGTTACCGTTGAGGATACTGTTCTCAAAATGAGCAAACGGGAATTTGCACTTCTGGAACTATTTCTAAGAAACCCCGGGATAGTCTTCTCGAGGGAAGAAATCATGGAAAAAGTCTGGGAAAACGAGAAAATAATAAAAAGCAATGTAATTGATGTGTATATTCTCTATCTGAGAAATAAATTAAAACCTTACGGATACGACAGATATATACAAACCGTGCCGGGTTACGGGTACAGATTCTGCGAGGAATGATTGAGATGCGTTCCTTGAGAAAATCTATAGAAAAATATTATCTTTCGATTTTTATGGTTTCAACATGTTCTATGGCAGTAATTCTGTTTATCGTTGTTCAATATTTTACTCAATCACAGATTGACCATGAGATTCTAACATTTACGAACGACCTCATACATTTTCTGGATAATCCCGCTAATGAATCAATAGCTATTATCGGAAAAAGAAATTATTCTTTTCAGATTTTTGAGAAAAATAAGACCTACGCCAGCTTCAATGTGACAGAAAATATCCCTGTCAAAAAAGAGGGATTTTATACATATGGTTTTAATAGGGTTTATCTTATTCACGATGGAGATTATAAAATAGTTGTATCGAGGAACATTGCTGATCAGATTTTCTTCATTTCAATACTTGGTGTGATCCTTGCAGTTACGGTAATGGGTTTATTTTTTGTTGTGAAAAGATTTGGCTCAAGGCTGACTTACAGACTCATCAAACCGATTGAGGAAATAGGAAAACAAATGATAGACATCTCAAAGGGTCACGCCAGAAGAATCGAAGTAGAGCTGACAAGCAGAGAAACATATGAATTACAGTCACAAATAAACATGGCTCTTGAGAAACTTAACAGTATTATGGATCAGCTTAGAGAATTTGCCTCAAGTATATCTCACCAACTCAGAAATCCTCTTGCTACGATAAAAGCGCAGTTAGAGGTTACTATGAGCCGTCCTGAATCATATTCTTTGAAAAATGATCTCAATGCAATTATGAGAAATGTAGAAAAAATGATTCAAATTACCTCTGGGCTCCTTCTAATTGCTCGCGCCAAACATCAAAGTGAAAATGCGTTTGAGGAAGAAGACCTTTCAACAGTTGTTTTAGAGGCTGTTGAGCAAAATATGCAGAGATTCCCAGACGTAGAATTTGTTCTGGAAATTCCCGCTGGTGTAAGATCACGCTGTATTTCGGAACTCCTGTTTCATGCTTTCGCAAACTTGATTGAGAACGCCTGCAAATACACCGATAAGAACAAGCCAGTTTATGTTGGATTAAGTGAAAAGGATAGTTTTGTAGAGTTTTTTGTTTCTAACCACGCAAGTCCGATACCCCTGGAAGACAGAAAAAAGATCTTTGAAAGATTTTATCGAGCCAGTAATGCTAAGGGCGATGGACTCGGTCTTGGTTTAGCAATAGTCAAGGCTATCGCAGATTTACACCATGCGAAAGTCGAGTATGTTTTCAATGGGTTGAACACGTTCTTTTTTACTTTGCCAAAATGATCTGCCACAAAATTTGCAAAACTTAAACATTCGTTTGATGATGTGATGGTAATTTTTTTATGGGTGATTGTCTTGATTCTTTATCTAATAAGGCATGCAAAAACATCGTGGAACGACAGAGGACTCTGGCAGGGTAATGTCGATATACCTTTGAATGACGAGGGGTATCTTCAGGCAAAGAAGCTTGCTCAAAGATTTTCCGGCCTGTCAATAGAGGCAATCTATACCAGCCCTTTATCGAGAAGTTATCAAACTGCAGAAGAAATTTCAAAAGTGCTTTTACAGCAACCAATTGTGGAATCGTCCTTGCGGGAATGTGAAATATCTCTTTGGAACGGTTTGACCATGAGCGAGACACTTGAAAAATATGAAAACCAGTATAAATACTGGTCTATGAATCCGCTTGCTACGGTTGAAGGGGTTGAATCACTTCAAAACGTACAGAATAGAACCGTAAGTGTTATTCAGCAAATATCAAGCTCTCACAGGGGGAATGTCATAGTAGTTTCTCATGCAATAGCTATTAAGATGATTATTTGCTGGGTACTTGGACTGCCAATACCATTTAGCAAAAATTTCAGGATTGAAAATGCCTCGGTGAGCGCACTGGATTTTTCAGATAACCCCAGGCTTATTCTTTTGAATGACACATGCCATCTTTTGTGATGATTGTTGTATTATATAAAAAGGAGGTGCAGATATGAAAACAGAATGGCTTGGCAAGAGAGCCTTCATTTCTTTTACTGATTCAGGCAGACAAGTTTTGATGGACGCTAAGAGAGAAGCAGGAGGACTTCATGCAGCGGCATCACCAATGGAACTGGTCCTTTCTGCCTTAACTGGTTGTACGGGAATGGATGTTGTTTCAATACTTGAGAAGATGAAAGTGCTTGACGATATTGAGAAGTTTTCCATGGAAGTTTCCTCCGAGCGATCCCAGGACCATCCGAAAGTTTATACAAAAATACACCTTAAATATATATTTAAATTCAAAGGTGAAGCACCCGTAGATAAAGTGGAAAAAGCTGTAAATCTTTCTCAGGAGAAATACTGTAGCGTTGCTGGAATGTTGAAAAAAGCTGCCGAAATTACCTATGAAATTGTATATGAATGAGGTGAAAATTTGTGATATTGAGAACTTTCAGGTATGAGGATGTGAGTGTAGAGATTGTTGAGGATGATATAACCAGACAGGAAACAGATATTATAGTAAATGCGGCGAACTCATACTTAAGGCATGGCGGCGGAGTTGCAGGGGCTATTGTAAAAGCAGGTGGCGAGGAAATCCAAAAAGAGAGCGATGAATATATAGAGAAGTACGGTTCGGTGCCTGTTTCTGGTGTGGCGGTGACGGGGGCTGGAAAATTAAGAGCGAGATATATTTTCCATGCCGTTGGACCGGTATGGGGTGAAGGAAATGAGCACGTAAAACTTTACAATACGGTCAAAAATGTTTTGCTTAAGGCTAATGAACTTAGAGAAAAATCCATAAGTATCCCGGCAATAAGTAGTGGTACATTTGGTTTTCCAAAAAAGACTGCGCGGAGATTTTCTTAAGAGCGATTAAAGATTATTTAATATCATGCAAAGATAACTCCCTTAAAACAATAAGAATTTGCAATATAGATCATCAGACCTGCCAGATTTTTTTGGAAACCTTTGAAAGATTCTGGGGGTGGTAACCATTACAGATCAGAAAGAAGAAAAAATTGTCAAACTTTCGATGATTGAATTGATATTGCTCAGTTTTAATACAATTGCTGCGCGGTGCTGGGCAAGACTTGGGCTTGTGAAAGATGAATATGGTGAAATGAGGCAGGATCTTAAAGAAGCCAGAATAGGCATTGATACACTTGATGCTATATTGAAAGCCTTAAATGGGAATATCGAAGATGAGATTTACAGAGAATTAGAAGGTATTGTATCTAACCTAAAACTTAATTATGTAAACCAATATAATAAATCAAAGGGCGAAAAAACGTGAAAAAAGCAGGTATAGTAGGTCTTCCAAATAGTGGAAAATCGACGTTTTTTAACGCGATCACAGATCAAAATGTCCCGGCTGAAGAATATCCATTTTGTACTATTGAGCCAAACAATGGCGTTTTAACTGTTGTTGATGAGAGGGTCAATAAACTTGCGCAGATGGAAGGTTCGCAGAAAATCATCTATCCTTTCATTCAGATCGTCGATATAGCTGGTTTAGTAAAAGGGGCAAGCCATGGAGAAGGCCTTGGAAATCAGTTTTTAGATCATATAAGCAAGGTAGATTTGATTCTTCATGTTGTGCGTTGCTTCAAAATAGATGATGTTTCGCATCCAATGGGTGATGTTGACCCTGAAAGAGATATAGAGATTGTGGAAACTGAGTTGATACTGAAAGATCTTGAGACGATAGAAAAAAGAATGGCCAAGATATCAAAGCAGGCTAAATCAGGGGATATAGATTCGCGCAACGAGCTTATTTTTTTGCAACGATTGAAAGAACACTTAGAAAGCGGGAAATTATCTGTAATGTTTGAAAGAAATGAAAGTGAAAGTAAGATAATAGACTCCCTGTTTCTTCTAACCGAGAAACCCGTTATATATATTGCCAACGTTGATGAGTGGGGTATTGACAGGGAACTAAATAAGAAAGTAGAGCGCGTTGCCAAAAACAAAGGATTCAGTTTTCTGGCAATTAATGCCCGCCTTGAGTACGAACTGAGGCAGATGGAAAAAGATGAAGCAAAAGAATTTCTCGAAGCGTATGGGTTTGAAAAATTCATTAAAGAAAGATTATTTGAAGAGATTAAAAAAAGCTTGAGATTAATATGTTTCTTAACTGCGACAAAAAATGAAGCTCGCAGCTGGGTTGTTCCTGAAAACAGCTCTGCTTACGAAGCGGCAGGACTTATACACACAGATATCCAAAAAGGATTTGCCAGGGCTGAAGTTATCTCTTTCAACGAACTCATAAATTTTTCTTGCATGAAGGAAGCCAAGGAAGCAGGGGCAATAAAAGCTCACGGAAAAGATTATTTGATTAAGGAGGGAGATGTTGTCCACTTTTTATTCCATAGTTGATCTTTTGAAAAATACACCTTTAATAGCAACTGTTTTGTCTTTTCTGGTTGCTCAAACTATTAAAGTGATATTTTCGAAGAGTTTCTCTATGTTCAAAAAATACGGTGGCATGCCAAGCGGCCACGCGGCTGCGATGTCGGGTCTTGCTTTTTCTCTGGCGAGATGTACCGGTTATGATTCACCAGCAACTGCTGTTGCCACTGCATTGCTTATGGTAGTTGTTGCAGATGCTGTTAATTTAAGACCATATGTGAGAGAAGATCTCGGGCACACCTGGCTTCAAGCATTTGCAGGAATTGGTGTTGGCTTTACGGTTGCTCATCTTTTGCCAGCTAAAATTCCATTGTGGTGATTAATATGCCAGCCAAATTGTCTTCAGTAACAGTTGTTGGATTGAATGTAACGCCAATAGAAGTAGAGGTAGATATCGACAGAAAAAGCATTATACATGATGTTGATATAGTTGGTCTCGGTGATACAGCTGTCAAGGAAAGCAAAAAAAGAGTTAAAAGTGCTTTGAGAAACTCTGGATTCAAATTTCCTCAAGGTAAAGTTGTAGTCAATCTCGCGCCAGCTGATTTGAAAAAAGAAGGATCGCTGCTGGATCTTCCAATAGCTGTTGGAATATTACAAGCATCTGGAGTTTTGCAGAGAGCCGATATTCTTGCCCTCGGGGAACTTTCTCTTGACGGAAAGATAAGGAGTGTTCGCGGAATTTTAACTACCCTGCTCTTTTTAAGTGAGATTCATTATGAAGGAATAGTTGTCGTTCCAGAAGAAAATCTGCGGGAAGCTCAAATGGTTGACGGATTAAAATTATACGCGTTTGCGGAACTCAAAGAAGTTGTTGAGTTCATAAATGGAGTTGTGAAATATGAACCAGTATCTTTTAGGGGAATACCTCCAGCTGAGTATGAATCTGAACTTGACTTTGCCGATGTAAAGGGCCAGGCAGTGGCAAAACGGGCACTTGAGATAGCCGCTGCTGGTTTTCATAATGTTTTGATGAGAGGGAGCCCTGGTTCTGGAAAAACAATGCTCGCCAGAAGAATTCCGAGTATAATGCCTCCGATGACTGATGATGAAACTATAGAAGTTCTGAAAATCTACAGCACTGTTGGAATGATGAACTCGAATCGAATCTTCAGGCCATTTCGTTCCCCACATCATACTGCCTCGAGTGTTGCCATAATTGGTGGAGGAAACGATGCGAAACCAGGAGAAGTCACACTTGCACATAACGGTGTCTTATTCTTAGATGAATTTCCGGAATTTCGCAGGGATGTTATTGAAGCATTGAGGCAACCTCTCGAAGAAGGTACTGTTACCGTTGCAAGGGCAAAAATGACGATAACATATCCAGCGCGCTTTATGCTTGTTGCTGCAATGAATCCCTGCCCATGTGGGAATTACGGTGATCCAAAAGCAGTTTGCAGTTGTACCCCATACGATATAATAAGGTATAACAAGAAAATTTCAGGTCCTGTTCTTGACAGAATTGATATCATAATTCAGGTTCAGAAAATGGAATTTGATGAGTATTTTTCGAAACAGGCATCTGAAAGTAGCAATGAAATAAGAAACAGGGTTATTGCTGCGAGGGAAATTCAATACAGAAGGTACGCCGGTTACAATTTTTCGACTAACTCCAAACTTTCCTCAAAGTTGCTTCGCCACTTTATCCAGCTCGATGACAGAAGCGAAGATATTTTAAAATTAGCTACCATGAAATTTAACCTTTCTAACAGGTCCATCGATAAAATTCTACGCCTTTCTCGTACGATAGCCGATCTCGATAAAAGTGATCGAATAAAGCTTAACCATGTAGCGGAAGCCATCCAGTATAAAACTCAGGATCACCTTTGATCTGAGAATTAATTTTAGCCTCTTAACTATCATGTAACCTAACATAATCTCATTTTGAATACAAATGGTGGAAAATATTATTGTGGCTTTTGCCATTGACAGGAGGTGAGGAAAGATGAGTTGGAAAGGTTGGCTCATCTTGATAGTGGCCCTCTGGCTAATTGTCTCAGTGCTGATACCGAACATCGCAGGCTCAAAAGGAGCAAATCTGGCTAATTTCCTCATCACTGGAATCATTTTTGCTGCTGTCAGTGCCATGGATTTTAAACAGACGAAAACTGTAGCATGGATAATTTTGATTGTAGGAATTTGGTTAATCATCTCGTCGTTCATTCCAAGCATAACAGGCTCAAAGACAGCGGCTATGACGAATGGATTGATTATGGGAATTATCAACCTCATTCTCTCGTTCTTTATGAAAAAATCAAAAGCAAGTTAGGCTAAAAACCCGGCTCTCGCCGGGTTTTTATTTGTCAGGAATACAAAATTCTACGACATCATTTACCTTTATTTTTCCACCACGAAGAACTTTCAGGAAAATTCCCTCTGCTGGCATGACACACCTGCCAACAATTTTTGCTATTTCGCATTTATCATGACATTGTTTGCCAATTTGAGAAATCTCGAGTTCTACTGTTCCAATAATAGCTCTGGTTTTTAGTGGCAATTTCCAAACTTCTACACCTTCAATCGTAATGTTTTCTGCAAAATCTCCAGCATTTACATCAATTCCCCATTTTCTTGCCTTCTCTATACTTTCAATCGACAACATTGAAATCTGCCTATGCCAGTTTCCGGCGTGTGCATCACCTGATATACCATGATTTTCAACCAGAATAACTTCTTCAACTGGTGTTTTCTTCACACCTTTGACCTTGGAAACATTTATTGAAATTATTTTACCGTAAATTTTTGTCATGTACTGTGCTCCTCCTGTAATAACCGTTTCTATGTATTATCAGATGATAGCTCATTTCTTTTCCAGTGGCCAGATTTACCTCCGGATTTTTCCAGGAGGCATATTTTTTCTATAACCATACTTTTATCAATAGATTTACACATATCATAAATGGTAAGTGCTGCAACAGAGGCTGCTGTTAAAGCTTCCATTTCCGCACCTGTCTTTTCTCTACATTTGACTGTTGATATTATTTCTATCGAATTTTGTTCTTCTCTCAAAATGAATTCTATCTCTGCGTGAGTTAAATTGATATTGTGACATAGCGGTATTAATTCAGATGTTCTCTTCGCAGCCATTATTCCAGCAATCTTGGCTGTTGTTATAACATCTCCCTTTTTTACTTCGTTTTCTTTTATTTTAAATAGGGTTTCTCGATTCATCTGAACAATAGCAAGTGCTTTTGCGATTCTTTCGGTGTTTTCTTTAGAGGTTATGTCAACCATCCGAATATTTCCTTTTTTATCAATATGGGAAAAATCCCCAGTCATTTTTTTACCAGCTCCCTTTCCAGAAACTCAAATTCACTTTGCATTCTACCAAATTTTCACCGGTCAATGACACTGAGATATCTTTCATAATGATCCGGGGCTATTGTCACTATTACCGAATTCTCTGGCATATTCTGAGCGATCCTCATAGCAACCGAAATGTTTGCTCCACTTGATATTCCTACTGTTAAACCTTCTTTGTGCAATAAAAATTTGGTTGTTGCAATAGCTTCTTCGTCTTCAACAGTTACTATTTCGTCTATAACACTACGATCCAAAATTTTTGGGATAAAGCCAGCCCCAATACCCTGTATTCCATGCTTCCCGGCTACACCTTTCGAAAGCATAGGAGATTTTGCTGGTTCGACTGCAACGATTTTGACTTTTTGCCCGTAAAGTTCTTTAAGCAATTTTCCAACACCTGTTATAGTGCCTCCTGTTCCAACTCCTGCTACAAATACATTGATATGATAATTAGTTTGTCTGAGTATCTCGCAGGCGGTGGTAATTCTATGGGACAGAGGATTGTAGGGATTTTCGAATTGATTTGGCATATAACCACCTGTTTCATCTCTTATTTCAATTGCTCTGTCTATTGCTCCTTTCATCCCTTTATCAGAAGGAGTCAAAATTACATCAGCGCCTAAAGCCCTCAAAAGAGATATCCTTTCCTTGCTTACATTTTCTGGCATGGTAAGAATAACTCTGTAACCTTTTAAAGCTCCTATGCCGGATAGAGCTATGCCTGTATTCCCGCTTGTTGGTTCAACAATCACATTGTTTTTAATTTTTCCGTGTTTCTCTGCTGCTTCTACCATAAAAAGTGCTGGCCTATCTTTAATACTGCTCCATGGATTATACTTTTCAAGTTTCACAAATACTTTCGGTTCGCTCTTTAACCTGATCATTGGTGTGTTGCCTATCAAATTGAGCATTGAAAACCTCCTTTCTCAAAATTTTTGCCGGGATTCCAACCGCAAGGCTATTTTCTGGAACATTGTGCAAGACCACTGCATTGGCTCCAATGGTTGCTCTGTCTCCAACGCTTATCGGTCCTAATATTTTTGCTCCAGCACCTATAACAACATCTTTTCCAATATCTGGATGTCTCTTGCCCGGGCAAACTTTTTTTGTTCCCAGTGTAACACCGTGATAAATTAATGTTCCTTTTCCAACCGTAGCGGTGCTCCCAATTACAACACCAATACCATGATCGATTACTACTCCCGGTTCAATGGTTGCTGCAGGATGAAGGTCCATAGAGAAAAGTACTCTTGAAAAGTAATGAATGACGTGGGCAAGAATTTTGAGTTTGTGTCTATAAAAAAAGTTCGAGAATCTGTAGCATACTAAACCATGGAAGGAAGCGTTAAAAAATAACACATGGAATCTACTCGTTGATGAGGGATCAAGTTTTAAATAATAAGCTATATCTTCGGAAATAGCTCTAAAAACATTGATGAAATCTGACCAGAATCTGAATATTCGCACCCCAGCAACATATAAACACCTCCAAATTTAGTCTAATTTGAGTTTAACTTATAATCTTAAAGTTTGTGTTTCAAAGTTCTGATATTCTGGAATGGGAGGTGTCAGAATGAAAACTAAGGTAATTGTCCTTGTGATTGTAGTTGTAGCTTTGTTTTTGTATCTTGCGACAGGTGTTTATCAGGTTAATCCGTCGCAGGTTGCCTTAGTGAAAACTTTTGGCAAATATAGCCATACATCCGGACCGGGTATACATTTTCACGCACCATTTCCATTTCAGACTCATGTGATTGTTGATGTACAAACGGTCAGAAAACAGGAAATTGGATTCAGAACGGTGAGACCGGGGCAATATGTACAAAAACAGGATGAAGCTTTGATTTTAACCAAAGATGGGAATATAGTTAGTGTTGAAGCAGTTGTTCAGTACAGAGTAAATGATCCAATAAAATTTGTTTTTAATGTTGAAAATCCCGAAGAACTTGTAAAATTTACAACTGAATCAGCTTTGAGAGATAGGATATCAAAAAGAACAGTGGATGATATTCTCACTTCAGAAAGAGATACCGTTGCGTATGAAACCCATCAAATTGCGCAGCAGCTGCTGGATCAATATGATGTAGGTGTAACAGTGCTGAATGTTTTACTTCAGGAAGTTGTCCCACCGCAACCGGTTATAGCGGCTTTCGATGATGTAAACAACGCAAAGCAGGACAAAGAAAGATACATTAATGAAGCAACAAAATATGCAAATAATTTAATACCTTCTGTCGAAGGTGAAACAAGAAAAATAGTTCTTGATGCGGAAGCTTATGCTCAGCAAAAAGTTTTGCAAGCTGTTGGTGAAACCCAAAGATTCCTGAGTATTTTAAAAGAGTACGAAACCTCTCCAGAAATAACTGAAATAAGATTAAAGATCGAAACACTCGAAGAAGTTTTACCGAAAGCAAAAAGAATTATATTGCTGAGTGACGCACAAAATATCGCCCTGTTAAACTTTGAGGATTTGATAGGTGGTGGTTCTAAATGAAAAAGATAGCGATTTTGATCAGTTTGGCAATTATAGTGGTGATAGCTATTATTTTTCTTGGCTTTTCGTTTTTCATAGTCGATCAAACTGAGTATGCCATTGTATTGAGATTTGGTGAAATAAGAAAAATTATATCGGAACCCGGGCTTTATTTGCGAACCCCGTTTGTTGATAATGTTGTCAGATTTGGAAAAAGGTATCATATTTACGATATACCTGTTGAAAAAGTGATCACTCTGGATAAAAAAACTCTGCTGGTTGATTCTTATGCTATCTGGAGAATAGATGACCCAAAGAGATTCATTGAATCAATTAAAACTGTATCTCTTGCGCTTTCAAGAATAGATGACGTCGTTTATTCTGGCCTGAGAAACACGCTTGCAAAACTTGACTTCGATGATATCGTTACGGGTGAACGGGAATATCTGGCAGATATAACGAATTTTTCCAGAAGTAATCTTGCTGATTTCGGTATTGAGATTATAGACGTTCGTGTAAAGCACACCGATTTACCAACTGAAAACCAGCAGGCTGTTTTCGAGAGAATGAAATCAGAGAGGCAGAGTATAGCAGCATTGATAAGAGCAGAAGGACAAAAAGAAGCTCAGAAAATTAGATCAGAAGCAGAGAAAAAGGCTACCATATTGAGAGCTGAAGCAGTAAGTGAAGCTGAAAGAATAAGAGGAACAGGAGAAGCGAGCGCCACCAGAATATATGCAGAAGCCTTCGCTGCAAATTATGATTTCTATAGATTGCTCAGAACTCTTGAAAGTTATAAATCGATTATTCCTGATAGCGTGGTTCTGGTAGGTGAAGATCTTAGTATACTGGATCAGATGAAATAATTGAGATGGAGCTGAAGCTCCATCTTACTTTTTATTTAATAATATTACTATTTTGATACGTTTTATATTAGATATGGATTTATTATAATTTCCTTGAAATTTGTGTGCTATATTTAACATGGAGGTGATTTTGATGGGTATACCACTTTTGGGTGAAAAATTTCCGGAAATGGAAGTTCTCACAACACATGGAAAAATAAAACTTCCAGATGTTTATAAGGGAAAGTGGTTTGTGCTTTTCAGCCATCCGGCAGATTTTACACCGGTTTGCACAACAGAGTTTATAGGCTTTCAGAAGAGATATGATGAATTTAAAAAATTGGGAGCAGAGTTAATAGGTTTAAGTGTTGATCAGGTTTTTTCTCATATCAAATGGGTAGAGTGGATCAAAGAAAAAGTTGGAGTTGAGATCGAATTTCCAATTATCGCAGACACAGGAAAAGTAGCCGAGACCCTCGGTATGATTCACCCTGCTAAAGGCAGCAATACTGTGAGAGCCGTTTTTGTTGTTGATCCTAATGGTGTTATCAGAACTATTCTTTATTATCCGCAAGAACTTGGTAGAAATATAGACGAAGTTGTTAGAATTGTTAAGGCATTTCAAATAGCAGACAGGAACAAAGTAGCTATGCCGGCAAACTGGCCAGAAAATGAATTGTTTAAAGATGAAGTTATAATTCCACCGCCAACGACAGTTGAAGAGGCGAAAAAGAGAAAAGAGCAATATGAATGCCTGGATTGGTGGTTATGTCATAAGAAAATTTGAAAATTGCCCCGGGCTTGTCGCTCGGGGTTTATAATATACTCAGGAGGTTGATTGAGATGATAGGTCAGATTATCTTGAAAGCTCTAAACGAACAGATAAAAAAGGAACTTGATTCTGCATATCTTTATTTATCAATGGCGGCTTATTTTGATTCCGAAAATCTCGAGGGAATGGCACACTGGATGAAATTGCAGGCCAAGGAAGAATTCAACCATGCTATGAAATTCTACAATCATATCAATGAACGTGGAGGAAAAGTAGAGTTTTTCGCCCTTGAAAAACCCCCCATGGACTGGAAAGATCCATATGAAGTTTTCAAAAATGTCTACGAACACGAGAAGAAAGTTACTGAAAGCATACACAACCTTGTTGACCTTGCAAAAAAAGAAAACGATCATGCGACTTACTCTATGCTTATGTGGTTTGTTGATGAGCAGGTTGAAGAAGAAGCAAATGCATTGAAGATTCTGGAAATTCTGGAGAAAATCAAGGACAATTCTGTTGGTATAATAATGCTTGACAGACAACTTGCCAGCAGGGAGTGAGAAAATGTTTAATATTGACGAGATATTCGAAATTGCTGAGCAAATCGAGAGAAACGGAGTAATTTTTTATACAAGAGCGGCTGAAAAGTTTTCGGAATACACGAAGAAATCAGTTTTCTTAAATCTTGCAGACATGGAAAGAAAGCACGAAAAAAGATTTCATGAGATGAGATTAGAACTTGCAGGAAAAGAGAGGGAGATCTCTCAATTTTTAGATCCGCAAGGTGAGGCGATTCAGTACCTCAGATCAATAGCAAACAGTAAGGTTTTTGATCTGATTTCTGATCCTGAAACTAAATTCAAAAATGTGCAATCAATTTCCGATCTTTTAAGAGTGGCTATAGATATAGAAAAAGACTCTATTATTTTTTATCTTGGAATAAAGGAAGCAGTGAACGAAAAACTTGGCAAAGAAAAAATAGATCTAATAGTAAAAGAAGAAATGCAACATGTGGCGACTCTAACAGATTTGCTGGAGAGTTTATGAAAGGGGTAGTTTATGGTTAGTAAAGAGCAGGTTCTTGATGCGTTGAAAAATGTTATTGATTTCGAACTTGGTCTTGATATTGTGAGCCTCGGACTTGTTTATGATATTTCTGTAGACAGTGATGACAATGTTTCCGTGACCATGACTATGACTACACCGGCCTGTCCGCTGGCAGGAATGATTTTGCAAGATGCCGAAGATAAAATAAGGCAGATAAATGGCGTTAAGGATGTAAAGATTGATCTCACTTTTGATCCACCCTGGACGCCAGACAGAATGAGCGAAGATTTGCGAGAAAAACTTGGTATATGACATTCAGGCAACTTTACATACTGATGAAAAATATGCTGGAAAGTGCCTCTGATTCACCTGCAACGGAGGCACTTTTGTTGTTGTCAAAGGCTGGAAACATGACCAAGGAGCAGATTTTGCTTTTATTTGAGGACGAAGTTCCTTATTCAATATCAGAAGAGGCTTTCAAATTAGCTGAATCACGCGCTTCTGGGATTCCTTTGCAGTACATAACAGGGAAGTGTTATTTCTACGGCCTGGAGCTTTCTGTCGAAGAGGGTGTTTTTATTCCGCGCGTTGAAACAGAAGTGCTGGTAGATATTGCACTTGATATTATCGGAAAGAACAAGCTTTCTACTGTATTGGATATTGGAACCGGATCTGGTGCCATCGCCCTTGCTATTGCATTGAACACTAACTGTAAAGTTTATGCGTCAGATATCAGCAAAAAGGCACTTTCAACAGCTATGAAAAATGCAGCTGATTACGCCGCAAAAATAGAGTTTTTCAGAGGTGCTTTTCTAACCCCTGTTAAACACATAATAAATGAGATACAGCTGATTGTTTCTAATCCTCCTTATATTCCTGTATCTTCAAAGTTACCGAAAGATGTTATACATGAGCCGCATGAAGCACTTTTTGCAGGCAATGATGGACTTGACTTCTATAGACAAATTTTTTCAGAGCCAGATCTTTTGAAAAACAAAATACTGATCATGGAATTTTCTCCAGATCAAAAAGAAGAGATACAGAAAATTTGCAACTATTTTGGAAAAATTTCATTTTTTAAAGATCAATTTGGAAAAATTAGATTTTTTTCTCTGATTGTACAGTAGTAAAATACTTCGTGAGACTAACGATACGGAGTGAATAAACGTTGAAGAGGCTTTTAGGTTATGCAAAACCATATTTCTGGTTTTTTGTGCTTGCAATAATAACAGTTCTTATAGCCGCTGTTATTGATCTTTTACCACCGCAATTCATCAGAATGGCAATAGATAATTATATGAATAACCCTGAGCTCAGTGCTGATCAGAGCTTGAAAGGTGTTTCTCAGATGGCGCTGATTCTTTTAGGCATATTTGGTATGCAATTTTTACTGGGTTATTTGAGTACATACCTCAATTCTTTTCTGGGAAACAGGATCGTTTACGATATAAGAAGCGATCTTTATGGAAAAGTGCTTGATCTACCTATGTCTTTCTTTGATAAGAACCCATCAGGAAGGATCAATACAAGAATTGTTAATGATACTCAGAATATCCAGGAATTCTTCTCAACAGTTGTAACGGCTATGGTTAAGGACGTATTCCTGCTTGCAGGAGTCATTTTTTTTATGCTCAGAATAAGCTATAGACTTCTTGCAAACATAGGGTTTATGTTTCCCGTAATAGTACTTGCCATATTTTTGTTCAGGTATTTCGATTTAAAAGTTTACAGGCAGGTACGAACCAATCTTGCAAGAGTCAATGCTTATCTTGCTGAACATATTAGTGGAATGAGTGTAATAAAACTGTTTCGGGCAGAGAAATATAAAGCTGTAGAATTCGATTCTGTGAATAGAGATCTTTATCGTTGTCTGGTAAAACAGCTCTATGTTTTTGCTATCTTTAGACCATTTATAGATTTCATACATTACCTCGTACTTAGTTTCGTAATATGGTTTGGTGCAAAGTACATAGTTGGTGGAACTATACAGTTTGGCGAATTGTATGCCTTTGTCGCGTATATCGATACTTTTATGAGACCGTTGAGTGATATATCCGAAAAATATGATATAGTTCAAAATACTGCGGCATCCTGCGAAAAGATATTTTCGCTTATGGATGAAAAACCAGAGCCTCTCGGAAATCCAAATAATACTGAATTCATAAAAACAGGCCAGCTTACTTTCGAAAATGTTTGGTTCAGCTATAATTCTGAAAAATGGGTGCTAAAAAGTGTGAATATTTCTTTCAAACCTGGAGAGCTTACAGCTATTGTTGGTGAAACTGGTGCGGGAAAAACATCTCTGATGAACCTGATAAATGGTATGTACGTGCCTCAGAAAGGAAGAATTTTAATTGATGGAAAAGAAATGTTTGATTACGATCTCAGGAAAATTAGAAAGCAGATTGCCGCGGTCCCACAGGATGTTGTTCTTTTTTCTGGCACTGTTTTTGATAACATCAGATTGTTTCACGAAGAATATTCAAGAGACCAGGTCATAGAAGCACTGAAAAAAGTTTACGCTTATGACGTGATTAACAAGCTTGGTAACGGCATAGATACAAAAATAATCGAAAGAGGGTCTACACTGTCGGCGGGAGAAAGACAACTTATTGTACTTGCGCGTGCTGTATTGTTTGATGCAAAAATCCTGATTCTCGATGAAGCCACAAGTAATATCGACGTTGAAACAGAATCAAGGATTGAAAAAGCTGTCAAAGATTTGTCGAAGGAAAAGACAGTTATAATGATCGCTCACAGATTATCCACCGTAAAGGGAGCGGATAGAATAATTGTAGTTCACGACGGTAAGATAGTTGAAGAGGGCAAACACAGCGAGCTGCTTTCAAAAAAGGGAGTCTATTACAAACTCTATCAAATACAATTTGCATAGAAAACGCTGTTTTCAAAAAGTTGTATCTTTTAATGAATAGACATATCCGTTTTCTGTCTGCCTTACTTCTATAGCATCAAAAAATGCATATGAACCTGATAGATCATATCCAAGGATTTTGTCAAGAGTGTTGACGATTGTGCCTGAACTTTTTCCGGCAAAATTGCTTGTAACGTTAGAGAAGAATGTCATTTTTTCAATCAATTTTTCACTTGATTTTGAAAAAGAAGCCACCGCTTGATTTATAGACAGCGAAAATATGAGTGCTGCTATTGCGATAACAAAAAGGCTTATAATCAACTCGATTATAGAGTAACCTTTCATCTTAATCTCAATCCTTCGAGCAAAATAGCTCCTGTCATTGGAGAGAATCCCCTCCTTGCTGAGTACAACCGGTTGTCAAAAATGTTGAACTCTTTCAAGCCTTTGCTTCCATCCCACGTTGCTGTAACAGCTTCCGAGGCAATAGAGCCAAAAACAACTCTGTAGCCAAGCCCCTTGAAATTTCTGTAGTCAACCTCCAGAGTTGGAATCAATACGTTATTTCCATGTCCGGGTTTCCTGGTTCTGTCCCAGTACATGGTAAAGACACTCATATCTAATCTTATATTTCTAATCTTCGAGCTGATTTTGTATCCATCATGCCAGGGGGTTGATATATCGCCTGTTGTTATGAAATTTAAATGATCTCTCGTGCTTGTCTGTGACAATTTCTTATACCATGCGTCCCAGAAACTTTTTCCATCGACAAGTTCAGAAGTCGGGCTCCCATCAGTGAGTTTGAGTCTACCGACAACATTTCTTTGATTTGGAATAGGCGTACCATCATAGAAAAATGGGTTCATGTATACTGTATAACTTGCATTTGATGTTTCGACGATCATTGTTGAATCATCGCGTGCGCTGTAATATTCAACATCGCTGTATATATTAACCACGTCCCATGGTGTCTGTTCTTGCTGTCTTCCTTTATTTCCCATCACGAGAACAGTCCAGTCTCCCATGAACACATTCTTGATCCATTTATTTTTCTCTCCCAATGCAATAGACGAATTGGTCGTATCACAAAAAAGACCAAGAAATCCATTAAATGATGGCAAATTTGCAGTATACACGTTTGTATCTCCATTCGGTTTTGTTTCAGTTGCCACGATAGTTACAGGTACATTTGGAGGACCGGGATAAGGGATCAAAAGCTCTATTTCATAATTACTGTTATCTAATCTGAATTTGCCATCGTATCCGTAAAATTTAACTACCTGGGTATCTTCACCGTTGATTTTTTGAATAGTTGAAGTCATTATCAGATCTTCAGGCTGGTTTCCGGGGTCTTTTGAGTAAGTTAAAATTAAGCCTGCTGGGTTTTCAGGTGCCTGAAGCTGTCCGGTAACAAGATCGATTATATCTACTTTATCGATTGCGGTCATCTGAGCTTCCCAATAAGTTTTTCCCTGATAGGCATTTTTGAATGCGGCAACATCCTCATCAGAAAGGACCACTCTACCGCCTATGAAAATATTCTCTTCATTGAGATTTGAGTATTTTCTGAGCAATCGATAAAAAGTTTTTCCATAAAATCTCGGACCCGGGTTTCCTCCTATGCCAAGTCCGCCTTTTCCATTATCATCGACTCCAAACCAGCTTGGGCCATCTATTACTTCACCCGTGCTATAGTAAGCGTAAGAAGGTATTCCGTTTGGTAAGAAAACGGCATAGTTAAAAAATCCCTCAGGGCCAGTAAGTGCCCAGCACCAGGATGAATCTACGTTCACATAAAGAAGCACTGACCAGGATCGCTCGTTAGATTCAGAAAAAGCAAGAACTTTCACTTTCGAAAGATCTGCGTTGATTAAACCTCGTTCTTTGCTCTTATTCAAAGCTTTCTTCAAATCAGAGTCAGTGCTGCCTGTTAGGAGCAAATTTTTGGCAACCGTGAATGTTATCTCTTCTGCATCTCCTTGGAAAAAACTTTGCCAGATTGTTTTTTCTACCGGTCCAGAGCTGCTAATTATGAATTCTTTTGCCGCGTCGAACTCTTGAGATTGAGGATGATCTGCAAGATAAAAACCGTTTGCAACACTGTATCTACTTCTTAAATATGCTGCTGCTGTTGCAAGGATTTTGAGAGCATCTGATTGATTTTCCATCTTCTGGATCGTTAAAGAAACCTTCCTTGTAGTTGCTTCAACTTGAGAAAATATGGCAATAGCTACTATCGATGATACAAAAACAAGTAGGATGCTCAAGACAACCACATATCCACCCTTTGATTTCACGGTGATCACCTCACTCCAGGTGGGTAAATCGTCGATTCAATTACAAGATTGGAATCTTTATTGAAAGGATTTCTCGTCTTAGCAGTTAGTTTTACAGGCAAGTCTATCTCTGACGAAGGATCAGCTTTTTCAAACCTAATTTCGACATTTTCAACTTTAATTGTTTCTGAAAGGTTGTTCTCGTAATACAGAACCGTGTTTTCGTCGGCTACCTGAAGTTTGGCGTTGATTTTCTCGCCCGCAATTATTATATCAAAGGTTATTTCTGTAGAAGATGCTATTTTTACCGATATAGCATCCCCTGATGCCCTCAAAAGATATTGAGTAACTTTATTTGACGCTTCGGTGAGTCTTTTAAGCGCGTCGAGTACTTCAATATTTTGTTCTGCTTTTTTTAAATAATCATTCAGCACAATTGACAAAACTATCAAGAAAACCGAAAACACGGCCAGTACAATAAGTAATTCAAATAAACTGAATCCTTTTTTCAAATACCTTACCTCCTGTGCCTTCATTTTATCACTTTTTGTTTAATTGATGGAATTGAATGAGAATTTATGTTACAATCTCACAGGTTTCTGTTATAATGTTAACATGGAGTGAGTTTCGAAAAAACGTACTTTTCAGAAGGGGAGGTGTACCCGTAAAGGGTGAAAATATGGCGAAAAAGAAAATACTTGTTGTCGATGACGATCCGTCTATCATCGAGTTAGTGAGTTACAATCTGGCACGCGAAGGTTATGATGTTCTTAAAGCTTATGATGCAGAGGAAGCTTTAAAGGTTGTTGGGAACGAATCTGTTGACATGTTCATAGTGGATATCATGTTACCCGGAATGGACGGTTTCGAACTCGTCAGGCAGCTCCGTTCCATGGAAAAATACAGGAACACACCTGTAGTTTTCTTGAGTGCTAAAGGCGAAGAATTTGACAAAGTGCTTGGTCTGGAGCTTGGAGCAGATGATTATATTACGAAGCCATTCAGTATTAGAGAAATGATAGCTCGAATTAAGGCTGTTTTCAGGAGAATACAGCTGAGCGCACAGGAAAGAGAAGAAAGGCCTAAAAAGATAGTAGCAAAAGGTTTAGAAATTGACGTTGAAAGATATGAAGTTAAAGTCCATGATCAAAAAGTTAGCCTGACACCTCTTGAATTTGAGCTATTGAGATTTCTCGCAGAAAACGAGGGCAAAGTTTTCAGCAGAGATGTTCTTTTAGATAAGCTCTGGGGTTATGATTATTACGGAGACACACGAACTGTGGATGTTCATATAAGAAGATTGAGAACAAAAATTGAAGAAGATCCATCAAATCCAAAGTATATAATTACAGTTAGAGGAAAAGGCTACAAATTCAGAGACCCAGGGAAGGAAGAATAATGCGTGCTGGTTTTTTTTGCAATCCTTGTTGCATCGGCAGCAACCTTAATTTTCTATGAACTTATAACATCCAAAAGAATTGAAAAATATAAGAGATTTGTTGTTAGGGTGGCGGAGTTGGCAGATGTTCCTGATGACTCGCCACCTTATTATGTTTTGGAATCTTTGAGGAAAAAAATCAAAAATCTTGAAGATGAACTATCGATGGCTCAGAAAAGTCGAGAAAATACGCTGACGCTCCTTGACAGTATAATGGATCCAATCTTGTTTGTGGACAGTAGCAGCGGAGAGATATTATTTGCCAACACAGCTGCACAAAAGATGTCGCGACCAATAGTTACAACCAGAAAAATATACGAAGCTCTCGAAGATTATTACTTAATCGAAATGTTTGATGAAGCTGTCAAAAGCTGGCATATTCAGGAAGGCAACGTAGTTATGCACGTTGAGGGGAAAAAGAGATATTATTCCTGCAAAATGACACCTGTGTTATTGCCTCGCGGTGAGAGAAGGGTAGTTATATTGTTGCATGATATGACAAAAGAATACGAATTAAATGAGATGAGACGCGAATTTGTATCTAACGTTTCACACGAGCTACGTACTCCTCTGACATCCATTCACGGCTATGCCGAAACACTTTTGAACGATCCTGATATGGATGCAGAAACGAGAGACAGATTTCTCAAGATTATAGAAAATGAGTCTGCCAGAATGTCGAGGTTGATAAATGATCTACTGGATCTGGAACGATTGGAATCTGGGGAAGCGAGATTTGATTTTCAAAAGATTGACCTTTGCTCCGTTGTTAAGTATGTTGTGTCTATAACTGAACCTTTATCAATTGATTATGATGTTAAGGTTGAATATGATTGTGAAGAGGTAACTATTGACGGAGATCAGGATAGATTGATTCAAATGTTACTCAATTTAGCGGATAATGCTGTAAAATATACATCACTCAAAGAATCTGGCGAGAAAAAGGTTTCTATTTCTGTTAAGAAAGAAGGTTCGCAGGCTGTAATTAGGGTATCAGATACCGGTCCGGGCATGCCGAGAGATGCATTAAACAGGATTTTTGACAGGTTTTACAGAGTCGATAAAGGACGAAGCAGAAAAATGGGAGGCTCTGGCTTAGGACTTTCTATAGTTAAAACAATCGTTGATCGGCATAATGGACAGATTTTTGTTGAGAGCGAGCCCGGCGCAGGAACAAGTTTTACTGTAAAATTACCTGTTGAAAGGATCGATCTGGATGAGAATGTATGACATCATAAAGAAGAAGAGAGATGGCTACGAACTTACGAGTGATGAAATAGATTTCGTAATTAAGGGGTATGTGAACGGAAAAATACCGGATTATCAAATGGCTGCTTTTCTTATGGCAGTGTATTTTCAAAAAATGAGTGAGAGAGAAACATATGATCTAACTATTTCCATGGCAAATTCCGGAAAAATGCTCGATTTATCCAGTATAGATGGATTTAAAATCGATAAACACTCCACAGGTGGTGTTGGGGATAAGACGACTCTGGTCGTACTCCCAATGGTAGCGTGTTTTGGCTTGAAGATCGCTAAAATGTCTGGCAGGGGACTCGGACATACAGGTGGCACCATTGACAAACTTGAATCAATTCCTGGTATGAGGACAAATCTGAAAGAAGATGAATTTTACAGCATAGTTCGTGATATTGGTTTCTCTATTGCGGGGCAAACAGGTGAACTTGTTCCAGCTGACAAAAAAATATACGCCCTTAGAGATGCAACAGCTACTGTGGATAACATATCGCTCATTGCTTCAAGTATTGTGAGCAAAAAGCTGGCAGGCGGTGCAGATGGTGTAATTTTTGATGTAAAAGTGGGATCAGGAGCTTTCCTGAAGACAGTTGATGAGGCGAGAAGATTAGCCAATTTGATGATAAATATCCTCAGAAAATTTGGCAGAAAAGCATCAGCAGTGCTGTCAAATATGGATCAACCACTTGGGAGAATGGTGGGAAACTCTCTCGAGGTAATAGAAGCAATAGAAACTCTTAAGGGAAAAGGGCCTGACGACTTTACTGAGCTGTGTTTGATTCTTTGCAGAGAGATGCTTGATCTTGCCGGATTGAAGGCAGAAGAGGATGAAATTTACGATACAATTCATAGTGGAAAGGCTTTGGGCAAATTTGCAGATTTTCTCAGAATGCAAGGCGGCAATCCTGAGGTAATAGAGAATTATGATTTACTTCCCGTGAGCAGCAAAACTATGGATGTCAGAATTGGTGAGTCAGGTTATGTAAACAGAATAGATGCAGAATTAATTGGGGTTGCATCTATGTTACTTGGCGCTGGCAGAGTCAAAAAGGAAGACGAAATCGATCCAGGCGTTGGTTTAGAGGTGCTCAAAAAGGTTGGAAATTTTGTTGAAGCGAATGAACCTGTCGCAAGGATCTACGTTTCTGAAAAAAGTGATATTGATTCGGCTATAAAATTGATAAAAAGTGCCTATAAAATCTCGAATGATCGACCACAGAGTCCTGAAATTTTGCTTGAGGTGATCAAATGAAACGTTTTCTAATCTTCGCCTTTTTTATACTGTACAGTTCTATTTTGATTTCACAAGTACTTGTTGGAGTAAATGGAAAATTTGTCACTGTTCAAGAATATAATGGTTTCATCGACATAAAATCACTTGAATCCTTAGGCTTTTCAATAGTGATTTCAAATAGATCTGAAAGGGCATACCTTATTTATAAAAATCAGATCATTATTGTTGAGAAAAGCGGGACAGTGACGGTGGATTTTTTAGATATTTATGAAAATGCTGCACTATATACATCGGATAAAATAATGATAAGTGTTGATTTACTTTCGAAAATTTTAGGACTTTCAAAATATGTAACTCCAGCAGGCATGGAAGCCTTTATTGATAAAGTATGTGTTCTCACCTCTGTAGATTATTCTCATAATGAATTGAAACTCGATTTTATGGGTTCTCCTTTTGAAGAAATGCTTGAGATAAAGTCCGAAGAATCGAAAGTGGTTCTCGAGCTTTCGCCCGTTTTATCTGAGGTCGTTTCTACAGATCAGATTAAAATCAACCAGAATGGTTACAAATTGCAGATGGAAATTTTTCTTGATACCGAAGCAAAACCGGTTCTTTCGACAAAACTTCAGGACAATTCTTTCGTAATTACTGTGAGCTTTCCTCAGCTTGGCAGAGAACAGATTGCAAAAGGAGTCTACTGGGAGCAGAAAGTCGAGAAAATTGGAAATAAGGATATGCTTGTAAATTACCTGTGGATAGATCCACAGTTTGTTGATCTCAAACCTGAGATCAGTTCTGGGGGAATAGGTAGTCTTGAAAGTGTTGAAAAAATGGTCATTAGAAAAAATGCAGTAGCTGGTGTTAATGCAAATTATTTTGATACTAACACAGGATTACCAATCGGTTTGCTGATTGTAGATGGTAAAATTTTATCTATGCCATATGGTGATAGACCTGTATTTATTCAAACTTTTTCGAACGAGGTTTATATAAGCAGAATATATTTTGATGTGAATATTAAAGTAGGGCAATTACTTTTTCTTGTTAAAGGAATTAACACGATCGCCCAAGGTGAAGTTCTTATATTTACTCCGGAGTTTGGTCTCTCGATTCCTTATCGAGATGAAATGGTCTATTTTTCCGTTGTTGATGGAAAAGTTAATGGCACTGGATGGCTATCGAAAGCTCCCAAAAATGGTTTTGTACTTGCTATTTCATCGAAATATAAAAAATATCTTGAGGGGATTCAAATCGGTGATACCGTTGAGTATATCGTGAACACAAACTTTCCTTATCCCATAAAACATGCAATAGAAGCAGGTCCTCTGATTCTTTATGAAGGTTCACCAATACCAGATAGAAATGACGAAAAGAACAGGTATGGGGGAAGCATTGCAAGGGCGAGTGCAACCAGAACATTAGCCGCTACTCTTCCAGATGGTAAAGTGGTGCTGGCTGTAATCAATGATCAAGATGGTTCTGGGGGAGTCAATTACGACGAGCTTGTTGAATTTTCCTTAAAAAAAGGTTTTTATTCGGCTATGAATTTCGATGGTGGAAGTTCATCGATAATGGTTATTTTTGACAGAGTAGTTAGTAAGGTTCCAACAGGTTGGGTAAGGGCAGTTCCTGCATCCTTGCTTGTTGTAAAAAAGGACAACAAATAAATGTGGAGGTGGATATATGAGTAGGCCAATCGACAAAAAAAGAAACATAGCACTGATAGGGCATAACGGATCAGGAAAGAGTTTATTGCTCAGTGCTATGTTATTTAACTCTGGCCTGATGGATCGAATTAACTCAAAACTAATTGATACAGATCCGATTGAAGAATCTAAAGGATCAAGTGTTTCTTCTCATGTATATTCCTTCGATTGGAACGATTTTAGTTTCACAGTTATTGATACTCCTGGTTTTGGTGATTTCATCTCTGAAGTTATAAATTCTTTGTTTGTCAGCGAAAACGCCCTGAGTGTTGTGAATGCTGTCGCCGGAGTAGAAATCCAGACAGAGCGAACCTGGCAGATGGCTGAAGATATGAAAAAACCTGTGATGGTTTTTATAAATCAAATGGACAAAGAACGAGCAAATTTCGAAAGTGCCGTGAATGAGCTTGCCTCATCTTTCGATAGAAAAATAGTTGCTGTTACTCTTCCAATAGGGAGCGAGGCAAATTTCAGAGGATTAATCGACCTCATATCCGAGAAAGCTTATGTATACAACTCTGGAAAACGCGAGGAAATCCCCGTACCTTCAGAATTTTCCGAAAAAGTTCAGGAGTTAAGATTGAGGCTCATTGAAGACGTTGTTGAATCAGATGATACACTCATGGAAAAATACCTCGATGGGCAGGAAATAGGTTCTGAAGAATTAATACATGCTATGATCAAAGCCTACAAGACCTGCCAAATAGTTCCTGTTATTTGTGGGTCTGCTGAAAAAAACATAGGTATTGACCTGATTTTGGATTATGTTTCTCTACTTGGTGCGAGTCCATCTGAAACAACTTCGTACATGGCGAGGCTTGATTCTGGAGAAGAGGTCGAAATTAAACCTTCTGAGACAGAACCATTCTGCGCATATAATTTTAAAACAGTGGTCGATCCATTCGTGGGACGTGTCAGTTATATAAAAATCATAGCCGGTGCAGTGAAACCTGGCGATACGTATGTGAATGTCAATCGAGGTACATCGGATAAATTTGGTCGAATTTATCTTCCACGTGGAAAAGATCAGATAGAAGTGGACCAGGCTTCATGTGGGGATGTAGTTGTTTTACCAAAGCTCAAAGAAGGTTCCGTCGGTGAAACGTTTACACACAAAGATCGAAAACTAACTATTGTAACCCCGGCATTTCCAGAACCAATGTTCTCAAGATCAGTTAATCCAAAATCCAAATCAGATATTGATAAAATTAGTAATGGATTATCAAGGCTGTCTGAGACAGACCCTGCATTCAAATGGGAATACGATCCTGAAACCGGAGAGACAGTAGTTTCCGGTTTAGGGAATATCCATTTAGATGTAATGATTGAAAGATTGAAAAGCACCTTTGGCGTGGATGTAGAAGTGGGAAAGCCAAAGATAGCTTATAGAGAAACTATTACGAAAAAAGCGGTAGCCGAATACAAACATAAAAAGCAAACAGGAGGTCATGGACAGTACGGACATGTCAAAATAGAGCTGGAACCACTTCCGCGAGGAGCGGGTTTTGAATTTGTCGATAAAATCTTTGGTGGAGTCATACCAAAGAATTTTATTCCCTCTGTTGAGAAAGGTATCGTTGAAGCAATGAAAAGAGGCTCTGTGGCTGGTTATCCGGTTGTTGATGTTCGAGTAACGCTTTTCGATGGTTCATATCATGAAGTTGATTCCTCAGATATATCTTTCCAGATCGCAGCCATTCAAGCATTCCGAAAAGGTATGGAAGAAGCAAGACCAGTTTTGCTGGAACCTATAATGGAAGTCGAAATATTCTGTCCCGATGAAGTTGCAGGAGATGTCATAGGTGAGGTAACAAGCAGAAGAGGAAGGCCGCAGGGAATGGAATCAATCGGGAGGGGTATGTCAAAAGTGAAGGCAGAAGTTCCTCTAGCAGAAATGCTTGATTTTTCTGGAAAGCTTTCTGGAATTACCAGTGGTCGTGGTTATTTCACGATGAAATTTGTACGATACCAGGAAGTTCCACCCAATATTCAGGAAAAAGTAATCCAGGAGAGAAAGCAAGAAAGTCAAAATGCATGATAAAGGGGGGAAATTCCCCCTATTTTTAAGGTGATTTTGGATGCACGTAGCTGTTTTGAGTTATAAATTGAGATTGTTTGGCATAGCCAGTCTCAAAGAAAAGCGCTCATTATTGAAAAAACTTATCAATGAGATTAGAGCAAAATTCAATGTATCTGCATGTGAGATTGGATACAGTGATTCAAAAACATGGTCAGAATTGGGAGTTGCGATCGTTTCTTCATCACAAAGCATACTCGATGCCGTGGTTGAGGATATAACAGCATTGATAGAAAACACCATGGGCCTTGAGATAGTTGAAATTGAAAGAGAAGGTTGGTGAGATGGATCAGATTTTTCGGGAGTTACATAAAATTTCTGATTTGTTGCTCAGCAATAAACGTTTTTTACACATCAAATCCTGTGTAGATTTTGCCGTACAACTTGCAAAAATTCATGAAGTAGATGAGGATCGTGTGGCTGTTGCTGGATTTGCGCATGATATCTTTAGAGATGTAAAACCGGATGTTCTTTTGAGAATGGCTGTTGCGTACAGAATTAGAATTACAAAGCTCGAAAGATTGAACCCGATTCTCCTGCATGGTAAAATTGCGGCAGAATTTGTCAAAAGAAGGTTTAATCTGCGCGACAGAGAAATTCTACAGGCTATTGCATACCACACAAGCGGCAAGGAAAATCTTGCAGACATAGGAAAGATTGTTTTTCTGTCAGATTCACTTGAGGAAAACAGAATCTATGACAATATTAATTGGCTAAGGCAAGTAGCAAAACAAGATTTGAACCAGGCACTTTTTTTGATAGTTGAAAACAAAATACAGTATGCAATTAAGAGAGGTTTATTTATCTTGCCTGAAACTGTGAGGATGTGGAATTGGCTGATAGAATTGCAAAAGGGAAATTCCAACTGGAACTGGCGTGGTTCAGCGGTAGATTTAAATAAGAGCAAATGAGGTTAAGTGATTCATATTTGAATTTATTTAACCAATATTAGCTTACGAAAAAAAGCAGTTATTGATGAAAGAAGCTAATTTGACAGCAGTCGTGAGGGAGGCATGAGATTATGAAAAAAAGAAGAAGCGGCTTCTTGTGGTTTCTGTTAGTGGCTGTTATTGCTGCCGGAAGTTTTGGCCTGTGGTTTTTGCTAAGTTCAAATGCTATCAAGAACTCGGAAGAATTTTTGTCCGAGACTGTCCATTTTGCTTTTGTATGCAAAGATGACAATGTGGCTTATTTCATACGAGTTGACACAACTAAGAGAATGATATACATTTTAAGATTTCCACAGTACTCTTTTAATCCATTGACCAACAGATCCCTGGACGTACAAAACCCACTGGAAGTTTTCAGCTTCTCAGAAGCAATGATCGAGTCAACTTCAAACAGAAGATATTACGCCGTTGTAAGCAAGGAACAGATCTCGAAATTTTCAAAACAGGTCTTGGGCCAGGAGGAGGATAATTTTGAAAACCTTCTGAAGAAGCTATCAAACAGGAATTCAAAAACCTTTGATTATTTGTTTTTTAAACAATGGGTGTCAGCACTAAAGCCAGAGACAACTTTTACCCCTGCTGGCCTTGCAAAATTAATGTATGAGTTGCAAAGGAATGCCTCAAGATATTACTATCCTGAATCTATTACCGATAAACCCATACAGATTGTTGTTGATGGGAAAACATATCAGCGGGTTTACCTGGATGCAAATAGTATACAGTCCATAAGAGATGATATAAAAAAATAGGTATTGAAAATTCCGACAAAAAGAGTACAATATTTGTCGGAGGTGGCTAAATGTATAAAATAACAGTTTATACCGCGCCAGGTTGCCCTTATTGTGTCAAAGTGAAAAGCTATCTCAGGGAACTTGGTCTTAAATTTACAGAGGTAGATGTATCAAAAAGCCAAAAAGATGCTGAAAAACTTGTGAGAAGGACCGGTCAAACAGGTGTCCCTGTTGTTGAAATAGGGAACCAGCTTGTAATTGGTTTTGATAGAGCGAGAATAGATAAACTCCTCGGAGTGAGATAAAATTGATTGATGTTCTGTTTTTACCTGAACCTGTATCACAGCAACATGTTTGTGTTGTTGTGGATGTTTTGAGAGCAACAAGTACTATTGTCACAGCACTTGCGAATGGTGCCAGATGTGTGGTACCTGTCAGGAAGATAGCAGAGGCTAAAAAGAGAAAAGCGGAAAATATTCTGATCTGTGGGGAAAGAAAAGGAATAAAACCAAAAGGGTTTGATCTCGGAAATTCTCCTATAGAGTATTTCACTGTGAAAGACAAAGAGGTTATTCTCACAACAACAAATGGCACAAGAGCTATATCAATGATCAATTCACAGAAATTGTATGCAGCTTGTTTTCTAAATTTACATGCAGTTATCGAACAGCTGAGAAATCATGACCATGTGACAATTGTATGTTCCGGGCAAAAAGGAAAGATTGCGTATGAAGATGTACTCTGTGCCGGTGCAATTGTCTATGAACTAAATGATAAATTGACGGATGGAGCAAGAATATCAAGAGAATTATGGAAGCAATCCAGGAGAAAGGATCTTTCAAAACTTCTCTTTGAATCGCAGCATGCTCAAGAACTCGCTGAATATGGATTCTCGTCAGATATAACATTCTGTTCTCAAACAGATTTATACAGCATTGTACCGGTTTTTGTTGAAGATCGCTTTATAAAACAAGCCCCATAGGGGCTTGTTTATACTAACCAGGAGGCTATCTTTGCAAGTTCAACAAACTGATCATCAAGACTTGCTCCACCTACCAGGCCGCCATCAATATCCGGCTGAATCATTAACCCAAGGAAATTATCAGGCTTAATGCTACCTCCATATAAAATGGGTATCTGCTGAGCAAATTCCTGACCATAAAGTTGTTCAAGCAACTTTCGTATAAACATATGCACTTGTTGAGCCTGATGTGGTTTTGCAACTATCCCCGTTCCAATAGCCCACACTGGCTCATAAGCTATTACAATCTTTCTGACATCATCTTCGTTCAGACCAAACAATGCTTGTCTCAGCTGAGATTCAATGACGCAAAAGGTTAATCCCTTTTCCCTCTCTTCTTTTGTTTCACCAATACATATGATTGGTTTCATACCATTGCTGAGTACAGCTTTGATCTTTTTGTTGATCATTTCATCTGTTTCACCAAAAATGTGACGACGTTCGGAATGGCCGATGATTACATATTCAATATTCAATTCCTTAAGCATCACAGGAGAGATTTCACCGGTGAAGGCTCCAAAATTTTCGTAATAACAATTCTGTGCACCTATATGTAAGTTACTTCCCTTGAGTATTTCTGTAATATCGGAGAGGCAAACAAAAGGCGGGCACAATACTATCTTGAAATTCATACCCGCCAGATCCTGAACAAGTTTATTAACAAAGAATTTAGCCTGTTCATTAGTTTTGTTCATTTTCCAGTTACCAGCTAATATGACTCTATCTATTTTTTTTTATCAGCAATACTCCTTATACCTGGGAGATCCTTTCCTTCAAGAAATTCGAGTGATGCTCCTCCTCCTGTCGAGACATGCGAATAAGCTGATTCCAAACCGAATTTGGCAACAGCTGCCGCAGAATCTCCCCCGCCTATAACAGTTGTTCCTTTTATTTTGGCTATCATTTCAGCAACAGCTTTCGTTCCCCCTGCAAAATCTTCAATTTCGAAAACGCCCATAGGACCATTCCAAACGACAGTCTTAGCGTTTTTCAAAGCTTCTTCGAATACTTTTATTGTTTTTGGACCTATATCCAATCCCATCCACCCATCATCTATTCCATCTTTTAAGTCAGCTGTTTTCTTCTCAACGCCGGCTTCTATTTTTTGGGCAACGATGGCATCCACAGGGAGGACTATCTCAACTTTCTTTTCCTTTGCTTGCTCAAGTATTTGTTTTGCAAGATCCAGTTTGTCATTTTCGACCAGGGAGGATCCGACTTTTAATCCCTGGGCTTTGAGAAATGTGAACATCATAGCCCCACCGATGAGGAGTTTATCAGCTTTGTTTAAGAGATTAGTTATTACCCCTATTTTATCCGATACTTTCGCACCACCAAGCACAACTACATATGGGTGATCTGGTTCATAAGTGACCTTGTTCAGAAAATCAATTTCCTTTTCCATAAGGAACCCTGCGACACTGGGTATGAAATTTGCAATACCGACATTTGAGGCGTGTGCCCTGTGTGCTGTACCAAACGCGTCATTTACGTGAATATCAGCAAGCTCCGCCCAGGCTTTAGCCAATTCCTGGTCGTTCTTTTCTTCGCCAGGATGAAATCTGGTATTTTCAAGTAAAAGTACATCGCCAACCTTCATATTTTTCACAGCTTCTTTTACTTCTTCACCAACTACATGTGGAACAAAGATTACATTCAAACCTGATATATTTTTTAAATGCTCCGCGATCGGCTTTAAACTATACTTTGGATCAAATGATCCTTTTGGCCTGCCCAAGTGAGAAAGCAATATAACTTTTGCTTTTTTCTCGACAGCATATTTGATTGTTGGAAGAGCGGCTGTGATTCGTGTGTCGTCAGATACTTTTCCATCTTTACCGATAGGGACGTTAAAATCAACTCTCATTATCACTGCTTTATTTGAAAGATCTATATCTTTTATTGTCAATTTTTTCATCTTATCACCTCCTGTTGACTTGTGAAAAGAGGGGATAACACCCCTCTTTTGAGTTAAATCATTTTTGAAACCAGTTCAACTGTATCAACAACACGGCAGCTATAACCGTATTCATTATCGTACCAGGAGAACACCTTTATCAAATTGCCCTTAGCATTTGTCAACGTTGCATCAAAAATACCCGAGTATGGTGTCCCCACTATATCGCTACTTACTATTTCATCAGTATTATATTTGACAATTCCCTTAAGTGATGTTTCGCATGCCTCTTTCATAACTTCGTTTACTTCCTCAGCTGTGGTTGATTTTTCAACTACTGCAACAAAATCTGTGATTGAGCCATCTGGAACTGGAACTCTTAATGCTACACCGTCAAGTTTTCCTTTCAATTCTGGAACAACCAGGGCAACTGCTTTTGCTGCACCAGTTGTGGTAGGAATGGTATTCACCGCAGCAGCTCTCGCTCTTCTCAAATCTTTATGAGGAAGGTCAAGAACTCTTTGATCATTTGTATAAGCATGAACTGTTGTTAAGAAACCACTCAAAATATTGAATTTTTCGTGGAGCACTTTGATTACTGGTGCTATTGAGTTTGTTGTACATGAAGCACATGAAATCACTGTATGTTCTGGTTTCAAATTTTTCTCATTGCAACCTATAACTACGGTTATATCTTCTCCTTTTGCCGGTGCAGTAATTATCACTTTCTTTGCTCCTGCGTGAAGGTGGAGTGAAGCTTTTTCCTTGTCCCTAAAAATTCCTGTTGATTCAATGACTATATCAACACCAAGATCTTTCCACGGTAATTTCGATGGATCTTTTTCGCTGAAAACTTTGTAGCTTTTTTCATCGATAATCAGTTCATTTTCCTTAGCCGAAACCTCACCTGGATAAATCTTGTGAACAGAATCATACTTAAAAAGATGAGCAAGAGTAGCGGTATCGGTTATGTCGTTGATAGCAACAACTTCAATATCTTTCGAATTTCTCTTAAGGATTTCCCTGAGCACGATTCTTCCAATACGTCCAAACCCGTTAATTGCTATTTTCATGCTTTTCCCTCCCTTTTGAATGTTCAGTATTATGTTATATCATCTTTGTTTAAAATGGTGATCACTTTGTGTAAAATCTCACAAACCAGGTAATCCACTCAACCCAACTATTTTTGAAAGCTCCTCCTCGCGTTTTTTTGTTACCTCTCGCAACGCCTCATTAATAGCCGCAACTATCAAGTCATTGAACATTTCTCTATCTTCCAGCAAAGAATCTTCATACTCAATAGAGACAATTTCATAATTGCACTTGGCTGTTACCTTTACTGCTCCGCCACCCGATGTAGATGAAACTTCTATGTTTTCAAAAGAATTTTCGAGTTTCTCAATCTCGTCTCTCATTTTTTGTTGAATCTGCTCAAACCCGCTACTCTTATCAATTTTGCCATAACTTTTTCCACCAAACCCTTTTATTTTTTTCACTCAACTTCACTCCTCTATACGAATTTTTCCCGGAAAACTTTCCTGGAGTTTCTGGAGGATTCTCCTTTCTCGGTCTTCGTCCAAGCGTATATCTACCACGCAGTTTCTTTTCACATATGTTTTAAACAAATATTCAACTTCAAGGATTTTTTCCCTCAGATACTCGTACTGAAATCTCTGTGAAGGTAGTAAGGATATCTCAATACTATCTCCTCTGTCTGAGATTTTAGACTGTAACAAAGCTATACAAATAGCCATATCGCCCTGTTCCTTCAAATAACTCAGAAGTTCCTCTATTTTGCTTTTTTCTTTTGAACTTTTTTTCTCTTCTACGGGTTCTGATTTTTCGGTTGATTTATTTTTGATTTCATAATCATGCTCAATTTTTTCAGGTGATTCAAACTTCGAAGCAAGATTCATCGAAAGGAGTTTGCAAATAGCTTTTCTATTCTCACTATATTTGAGCTCTCTGAGAATCAAAACCAAATTTTCACCAATTGATATTAGATCTCTTGATGGATTTCGTGAAATTTCTTCTTCTATGATTTCGATAGATGACTGCAATAACTGATCGACATCTAAGCCACTTCTATGTACCTCATCCACCAGTTCCCCGACTTCTTTTACCAGTCCGTTTCTGATGGCTTTAATGTACCTTTGAACTATTTCATCTGGTACGAGTCCAAGGGCTTTTTCCACGACCTGTGGCGTTATCACTTGACCATCAGCATAATTTGCAATTTGCTCTAAGTAAGATAACGCATCACGCATACCGCCAGATGCTCTTCTAGCTATCATTCTTGCTGCGTCCTCATGCAACTCTATCGACTCAAAATGGGCAACCTTTCTGATGTTTTCAAGGATAGCATCTTCGCTAAAATTTCTGAATTCTATGACCTGGCATCTCGATATTATCGTTTGTGGTACTCTTTCAAGATTGGTTGTCGCGAGCACAAAAAGTACTTTTTCAGGAGGCTCTTCAAGAGTTTTCAGTAAAGCATTAAATGCTTCACGAGTTAACATGTGAAACTCATCAATTATATAAATCTTGTGCGACGAGAGCATTGGTTTAAATCCAACTGCGTCTCTGATTTTGCGAATTTCATCAATACCTCTGTTTGAAGCTGCATCAAGCTCTATAACATCTGGGTGCGTTCCTCTGTCGATAGAGAGACAACTTTCGCATTCACAGCATGGCTCATATCCCTTTCTGTTTGAGCAATTCAGAGCCTTCGCGAGAATTCTCGCAACAGAGGTCTTGCCGGTTCCCCGGGGGCCTGAAAATATATATGCATGTGATATCTTATTTTTGAGTAATGCATTTTGGAGAACCAATTTTGCTTGAAGCTGGTCTATTATTTGATCGAAGTTCTTTGGCCTATATTTTCGATAAAGGGCTTCCATGTGGTTCCTCCTTTGATTAAATTATAACAGATAAGACTTTTGTGGAGGTGCAAAATGGTATATTCGAGATTAAAAACAGGCTTTTTATTGATTCTCGTATTTTTCAGTGTCACATTTGTAGCTAACACGACTCCGAGCTGGTTTAAGGAGCTCGTTATAGAAAGCCGATCTGGTCACGGTCTGATCGTGGATGAACAAATAATAGATGATTTGTATGAGAGTATTATTGAAATATCAGAAAAATATGATCTTGATCCTTTGATAATAATAGCCCTAATAAAAGTGGAAAGTGAGTTCAGGAATGTTGTTGGCATGTATGGTGAGCTTGGTTTAGTTCAAATCAAACCACAGACAGCACAATTTGTCGCGCAAATCTACGACTTATCTGAGCCTGAAGAAGGATGGATAACCCTGCTTTGGAACTATGAGTTGAACATTGAATACGGTGTCTTATATCTCAAATATTTGATTCAAAGAACTTCCGGCAATCTTTTAAAGGCGCTTGAGTTGTACAATGGTGGTAGTATGAAAACAGAGTATGCCAACAGGATTTTTCAGCAATACAAGGAGTTGATGGCCTATCAGATTACTGATAGTAGAAGATGATCCGAAAATAGCCCGTCTTTTGCAGATTCTTTTTGAAAATAACGGCTATGAAGTATATGTGGCTCATAATGGTGAGGATGGATGGCAAACATTTTTACTGGAAAATCCAGTGGTTGTTGTGCTTGATCTGATGCTCCCAGGTATGGATGGTTTTGAGGTTTTGGAAAAAATAAGATCAACCGATGCAGAAGTTGGTATAGTTATTCTAACTGCCAGAGGTGAGGTTGAAAATAAGATACGCGGCTTGAAAAAAGGAGCCGATGATTATCTCCCAAAACCTTTTCACCTGGATGAATTGCTGGCGCGTGTCGAAGCTGTAGCCAGAAGGGTTAGAAAAACAGATTTGTTGAAAATAGGTCCATTGACATTTGATATGAAATCGAAAATTCTTAGCTTTCCTGATGGCAGAGAAACAATTCTTTCAGACAGGGAAAGTGCTCTTTTATACCACCTCTATGTTAACATGAGAAAAGTTGTGAGTAGAGATGAATTGCTCAAAGAAGTATGGGGAAACAACAGTTATATAAGCCGAAACATAGTTGATGTTTATATAAAGTACTTGAGGGATAAATTTGGAGAATACGCAGATTTTATTAAAACTGTGAGAGGGACTGGTTATGTTCTCGACGCTTAAATGGAAAATGGTATTCTGGTATACGACATTTTTTTCGATAATTCTTGGCTTTGGATTGATTAGTGCTTATAAGCTGGTGAAAAATATACATTTAAACCGATCTGTCGAGTCTTTGAGGCAGAATGTTCTTCAATTTCTCAGAATGCCCGGGGTTATGAGAAATTTTGCTTTACCCCCAGGTGTAGCTATTATTGACGAAAATGGTAATTTAATAGCGGGCTCTATAAATACTGAGCATGAAAATTTTGATCATTTTCTTTCTCGTGTTTTCTCAGTTAAAAATCCCGCCTACATAAAACTGGGTGAAGATGAATATCTTGTTTTCAAAGCAAAGTTCGTTGTTCTTAACAAAGAAAGAGATTATTACCTGCTCTCTCCGGCTGGAGGCATGGGTGATTTTCTTAGAATTCTTGCCAGGTCCTTTTTCATGCTATGGGTGATTTTCAGTGTTTTTTCTTTTGTACTTGGGAATTATTTTGTAAACAAATCTCTCACACCAATGCGTCGAATAACAGATGAACTGAAAGATATAAATGCTGCGGATTTAGCCAAGAGAGTCCATGATCCTGAAACAAATGATGAGGTTTCAAAACTGGCAAAGACAATCAATGAGATGCTTGACAGGCTCCAGGTTGGATTTGAAGCACAGAATGATTTCATAAATGATGTTTCCCATGAGTTGAAAACGCCGCTGGCAACTATACAGGGTTATGCAGAATTGATGCAAAAGTTTTCATACAACAAAGAAATAGTTATTGAGTCTGCCAGAACGATCCAGGATACTTCTATTAAACTTGCAAAGCTGGTTGAAACTCTGCTATCGCTTTCGAAACCTGTTACGAAAGTAGAATTTCAAAATATAGAGCTCAACACTTTTTTACATAACCTTGCAGAGCAGTTTCGATTACAGTTCAAGGAATTTTCAATATATGTCGAAGGTCAAGGTTGTGGATACGCAGACCCGAGGGTACTTGAAATCATTGTAAAAGCATTGGTTGAAAATGCTGTGAAGTTTTCAAAAGACAGAAAAGAAATAATTCTCAAATGTGGTGATAGCTGGGTAAGTGTAAAAGATTTTGGAATAGGTATGAGTGAATTTGAAAAAAACAAAATATTCCACAAGTTTTACAAAGGGGATAAATCTCGATCAAGCGAAGGATATGGATTGGGATTATCACTGGTGGAAAAACTTGCGAAAACCATGAATTGTAAGATTGAAGTAGAAAGCGAACTCAACAAAGGCAGTGAATTTATCGTAAAAATGCCACCGTGCAACTAAGGAGGGACGATATGAAAGTAGGTGGACAGGCTGTAATCGAAGGTGTTCTGATGATGGGCAAAAAAGTTGTTGTTGCGGTTAGGAACAGTGAGGGAAAGATAGTAATAGAGGAAATAGCAAAAAAATCTCCTTCACAATCGAAGTTCTTCAAAATTCCTTTTCTAAGAGGAATTGTTAGTCTATTTTACTCTCTCTATTATGGAATATACGCTCTGGACAGATCAGCCGAGATAAGCTCCGGACAGAAAATGAAAAAATCAGAAACATTCTGGTCTATTTTTTTAGCTGTAGTGATGGCTGTCGGTTTATTTATAATCTCTCCTGTCATGATAACAAATCTCCTGGGATTCTTAAAACAAAATGAGTTTTTGTTTTCACTCACAGAAGGCTTAATAAGAATCGCGATGTTTCTTATCTACGTCGGTATTATCTCATTTTTGAAAGATGTAAAAAGAATTTTCCAGTATCATGGAGCAGAACATATGAGTATACATACATACGAGGCCGGAGAAGAGTTGACCGTCGAAAATGCAGTAAAACATAGTACTATTCATCCAAGGTGTGGTACAAATTTTGCTATGATTTTTCTTATAGCCTCTATAATTGTTTTCAGTTTGCTGGGTATAGTAAAACCGAACAGTTTGGCCTGGAGAGTAGTGATTAGAGTTGTCTTTATACCACTGGTCATAGGTGTTGCGTACGAGTTTCTCAGAATTTCTGCCAGAAGATCAAAGATCAGCAAGATCTTCATTTTGCCAGGCCTGCTTCTGCAGAAATTAACAACTGCCCAACCTGATGAATCGCAGTTAGCGGTTGCTATCGCGGCGCTGAAGGAAGCAATAAGCGAAGAAAACAGCGCAGATGCACAAGTAGATCACGAAGGACCAGAGTTTTTTGGATAGGCCGAGGAGGTTACAAAGCAGCGAAAAAGAGAGTAGAACAATTAAAGTCTTATAGATATTGGTTTTTTTGATCAATAGATGATGGGTATGTTCTTTATCTGCAACGAGTGGATTTTTGTGTTTTATTATTCGGCGCGTAAAGCTGCTCAGTATCTCGAAAGCCGGATATCCGAGAAAGATTGTGGCAAATCCCAGATCGCCATCAAAAAATTCAAGCACCCTCATGGGAAGATATATTCCAAGCAATGTTGCGCCACTATTACCAAGGAAAGATTTTGCTCTGGGCAAGTTGAATGGTAAAAACCCCGCAACGGCCAAAGCAAGGCTGTATTCTTTTGATAGGAGTGAACTTATCATTGTTGTGGAACATGCAAGTCCATCTATACCGTCTATCATGTTGATTGCATTGAGCATTGACATGAACCAGAATAATTCAATTACTCTGCCCAATGTATTGTTTAATGTTATTCCAAAAAAAGTTATTTTCTGAGAAACCACAAAAAGAGCGCTCAGGGCTATTAAGAATTGAACAGGTAACTTGATTTTGTAAGACAAATCTTCTATATCATCCAGAAATCCGAGTGAAAAAGCTAAAACAACTGGAATTATGGTTAAGAGATTTTTTTCAGTTACAAGTAGTGCAATGAATATAGCTACACCACCAGTTAATGGTATGGGTATGGTGTGAATCTTTCTTGAGTTTGGCATATCGAGAGGAAATTTTCTTGCAAAAAATCCCACGAAAAGCAGATTTAAAAAGAATGAAACAATAAAAGTCATTTTTTCCCCTCTTCAATGGATCTCAGAAAGCGTTTCACGTATTCTATCAATTCTCCAGGTTTGTCTATTGACAGTTTTATCATTTCTTCAAGTGATTTACAGAGTTCTTCATAAGCTATCTTCTTTTTTGTTTTCACCATTTTGACCTTTGGATGCTTCGTTGCCTCAACGAACTCATCTTCATAGAATAATTCTTCAGACATTTTTTCGCCACTTCTACTGCCTGTGTAAACAATCTTTATATCTTGCTCTGGTATCAACCCATTGAGCAAAATCATTGTTCTTGCAAGTTCATCTATGGATATGGGTTTACCCATGTCAAGAACAAAAAGATCTTTGTTTGTTCCAAAACTTCCAGCTTGTAAAACCAGAGATACTGCTTCTGAAAGGCTCATAAAATATCTCACCATGCGCTGATCTGTTACTGTAACAGGGCCACCTTTTGAAATTTGGTCCATGAATTTTGGAACTACACTTCCTCGACTACCTATAACATTGCCAAACCTCACAATAACGAAATTGGTTTTGCAACCCTGATTCATTGAGAGAAGAAGTAATTCAGCTAATCGTTTTGTTGCACCCATTATTGAAGAAGGATTAACGGCTTTATCTGTTGATATGAATATCATTTTTTCGGCTTCAAATTTACAGCACAATTCAGCAACGATTTTTGTTCCGAGTGTATTTACCTTCAGGGCTTCATAAGGATTTTCTTCCATCAACGGGACATGTTTATGTGCAGCAGCATGGAAAACTATCTGTGGCCTTGTTAGTCGAAAAACTTGTTCCATTCTGGTTGGATCTGATATATCTGCTATTACCCTTATTCTTTCTACGGATGGATTTTCTACACGGAGTTCTTCGTCAATTTTATATATGCTATTTTCTCCTTTACCAAGCAGTATAAGAGTAGAAGGTTCAAGTTTTGATAGCTGCCTGCATAATTCACTTCCTATGCTCCCGCCGGCACCGGTAACCATTATTCTTTTACCGTTTATGTACGATTTTATTTGCTGCAGATCAACTTTTACTTCTTCTCTTCCAAGCAAGTCTTCTATTTTTATTTCCCTGAGCGATCCCACTCTTGCTTGACCATCTGTTAATTCATATATGCCAGGAAGAGTTCTTATCTTTACTCTTCTTGGATTTATCAGAGAAATGATCCTCCTCATCTGCTCAGCTGTGGCTGAAGGTATAGCTATAATAACTTCGTCGATTTTGAGCATCTCTACAATTTCCATAGCTCTATCAGCGGGACCGTACACAGGCACACCATGAATTTTCCTGCCTATCTTTCTTGGTGAATCGTCGATGAATCCAACTACCTTGCCGAGCTGTGGGCGGTGTTCAAAATCTTCAAGTAGCATGGTTCCGGCACTACCTGCACCAACTATCAGTACACGTTTTCCTGCTGAGGGTGGGACGGTGTTTAGCCATTGCCAGAAAAATCTGCTCGCTATGAGAATCATTGTTGAGCCGAGAAAAGTCATCATTCCAACTGATCGGGGCAAAACAACAAAATTCGTCAGGTGAAAAAAAACCACATTTAAAAGATATGCGATAATTGTTCCTCTCATCAACAGCACCATATCTTTAAAGGAAGCATAAAGCCAAACTATTTTGTATGTCCCATTCGCAATATACACAATGGCAGCTATTGTGCAGTAAATAGGTATACTTAAAAAATATTTTGCAAGCTCAGGCCAGTCGAAGCCTAATCTCACAAAAAGAGCTACTACACCGGCAAAAAAAGTCAAGCTAATGTCGATAAGGAAAAGTGCCATCTTCCTTTTCACTTCACCACCTCGTTGTCAGCTCCAGGCCATTATCTGGTAAAATATTGTATTTTTTAAGGATTTGCCGGATATCCTGCGTTACATACACTCGCACTATTTGAACGAGGTTACTTGCCATCAATTGATAAGCAGGGTGTTCTTTCAGGTAATCTTCCATAGAGTAGATCTCTTCTCTTGAAGGGTCGTATAGAAAAACGTTGCTTTTTATGAACTCATTAGGATGTATTAAGGAAAGTTTGTATGGCGTATCGATTTTGAAAAATTCGTTGAAATTCTCCAATATTTCTGACAGAATCTGCCTGTCTTCTTCCGGTATTTCCGCAGATTTTTCGAGTTCCTCTAATCTTAGTTTTATTTTCTCAAGAGTGTTATTGGCTACTGCTTTGCTCATCACTGAAGGGTCCGCTCCAGAAGCGGTAAAACTTGTTTCAGTTAAAAGTTTCCACAGATTCCGCGACTCGAATCTTCTCAGCAATCTGTACGCTTTTATTAAAAGACGCTCTACATAATTGACTTCTGTCTTTTCTTCAAGGAGATCTTCTTCCTCTACATCATATTTTTCCAGGAGTTTACGGAATTCATTTTTGATCAAAGCGAATATAGACTGGTCTGTTAGTTCGAGAAATTCCTCAAGGTTATTAACTTTTTCGGCGAGCCTGAGGGGTTCGTAAATACAGGAAAGTATTTCCTGTATCATAAGGTCAGCTGCCCTCGATGTTTTATGAAAATAAACATTTTTATACATCATAAATCTTCCAAACAAACTTGTATAAATTTGATCGAGTATTTTCACGTGGTAGCAAAGGATGGATTTGGAATCTTTCTCTTTTATGAAAGAATTCCTTATGATTCTATCGAGAGCTCCCACTCCAAAATGCCTCGTCCCGCTGTAATAAGAATCCCTTAAGAGAAAATCAAATCTATCTGCCCCAAGTGGGCCCTGAACAATATTGAATTCAACACTCCCGGATTCTTCTCCCTTGAAAATTTTGTTCACTAATTCCATCAATTTTCGAAAAACTTCTAAAGATATCTCTTCTGTTTGCATTGTTTCGCGCAAATCTTCAGCAATGGCTTTTCTCATTCTGTTGTCCGAGATTCTCCTGTAAGAATCCATCATTTCATTTGGCATTAACTCTAATAATATTCTTTCCCTGAATTGATCGTGGCCATCGTTAAATCCCATTCTCCTGTAAACTATGTCATCGAATTGATGACTGAATGGACCATGACCTATATCGTGCAATAAACCAGCAAGTCTTATAATTCTTCTCTTAGCGGGTTCTTCAAATAACTTTGATGCATACAAACCGCAAATATGCATAACACCAAGTGAGTGTGCAAATCTGTTATGAGTTGCTCCGGGATAAACCAGTTCGGCTCCAACAAGCTGAGATAAATAGCGAAGTCTTTGAACAGGCCTTGTGTCAATTGCCAGAATCTCCAGGGGGTACAGAAAAATTTCTGAATGTATAGGATCACGCGAAACCTTATAGTACAAGTTCGTCACTCCTTTTAATCCTCACAGTACATTATACTCCAAGCAATTGAATTCGACTACATTTTTTCGTAGTATAATTATTGAGTCTAATATTTCAGGAGGAAAAATGTTTGCAATCGTAAGATACAAAAAATACGGGTTGATAAGATTTCTTTCAGCGATAGAAACTTCAAATGCGATCGAAAGAAACTTGCGGCGCTCTGGATTGCCTTTGATTATGACAGAGGGGTTTCATCAGAAGGTAAAAGTGTCATATCTGGACCCTGTGCCAACAGGTGTGATCAATTTAGCGCTGTATGTGAGGATTGCATTTAAAAATAAAGTAGAAGCCCTCAACAAATTGAAGAGAACATCTCTTTGTGGTCTTTATCCAGTCAAATTATGGTGGACAGAAATGAATATGAACAGGCTTGTTACTTCCTATGAGTTTAGACTGATCATTCCAAAAAGCAGTGTGGATATTTCCAAATATGATGAAGAAAAACCACTGGAAGTGCCTGAAAAAAGAAAATATGGCCTTATGAAAGATTTTTTTCATCAGGTGTCTTTTGACTTTAAAGGTGATTTTGCTGTGATAAAATATTTACAACCAAAGGATAAAATGGTTCACGCCAAATATTTGTACGAATCTATTTTAAACAGAAGAGATGGTTTTCTGCTGATTGAATGCACAGAGGCTTTTTGTAATGAAAGACCATTATCTGAGATTCTGGAGGAATCTTCATGGGATACAGAGTGTTAGTTGTGGATGATTCTGAGGTTTTAAGAAAAATAGTTAGTTTCAATTTAATCAAAGAAGGTTATTCCGTGCAGGAGGCAAAAGACGGCAGAGAAGCGCTTGAAAAATTGAGACAGGAAAAACCAGATCTGGTAATACTTGATATTATGATGCCGTATATAGATGGTTTTGAAGTCCTCAGAACAATGAGAAAAGATGAGAATTTGAAAGAAATCCCGGTAATAATGTTGACGGCAAAAGGTGGCGAAAGTGATCCAAAAACGGCTCTTGAACTTGGCGCAAATAGCTTTTTGACAAAACCGTTCAGCCCTTTGAAATTGCTCGAGGAAGTTAGAAGGGTGATTCAGCGTGGAAAGTGACCTTAAGGAAATTTATGAACGTATTTCAAAAGCCGTTGAGCTCCCCCCTTACAAAGGATTTGCGAGTTTGAAAGATATAGCGAACGCTATGGATAAAATTTTAATTGAGCTCAACGAACGCCGTAAAGATTGTACAAAGCTTTTGGAAGAACACATAGAGGAACTATCGAAAACATACCAGGAAATAGCCACTCTTTTTGAACTCAATAATTTGCTTGCCAACGTAATGGATCCGGAAGAAAAATTGGATGCCCTTGTAGAACTCTTAAAGCAAACTATTCCATTTTTTGCTATTTCAATTGAGCTGGATGTTATGGACAAACATACGAATTATGAGCAGTTGTTTGATTTTGATAGAGATTTGTTCGAAAGGTCTATTAGACTGATCGAGCAAGATGATCAGGTTTTGCTAATAGAACCATCTCAGAATAATTTAGTGCGGAATCTTTTATCTGTTCCTGTAAAAAGTAGTGATATTGTATGGGGGAGGATTACCCTGGTTGAAAGATCTCCGGATTTTTTTACAGCAGCAGACAGAAAAATTCTCGAAGCTACTGCTCAGTTATTGGCTTCAATATGTGAAAGATATGTCAGACTTAAAAGAGAAGTTGAAAGGCAGAGGCTCAAAGAGCAGCTTGAGATAGCAAGGCAAATTCAAAAAAAGCTTTTTCCTTCGAGGTTGCCATCTTTGAGTTACGTAGAAATCAGTGCCGATAGCATACCAGCAATACAGGTTGGAGGAGATTATTATGATATCCTTGTAAAGGACGACAAAGTTTTCGTGACAGTTGCTGACGTATCGGGGAAAGGTATACCAGCAGCATTGATGATGACTTCTTTGAGAAGTGCTCTAAGGACTTTGTACAGGACAATTGATGATATTTCTAAGCTCGCTATTGAGTTGAATAATGCGCTGTGTGATGATCTTGAGGAAGATCGGTTTGTGACAATGATATTGCTTTGCTTACATTCGAACGGCGTTCTTCAACTTGTCAATGCCGGGCATAATCCTGTATTATTATTATCCGGATCTGATTTGAAATCGATTCGGGCTCAAGATATGCCGCTTGGGATAATAAAGGATATAACGTATAAAATGTTTGAAGCAAAGATGAAACCTGGCGATCTTCTTGTTGCGTATACGGATGGTGTTACTGAAGCAAGAGATAAGAACGGAAATGAATATGGATTCGAAAGATTATATAACCAGATTCTAATGACCAGAGAGAAAACAGCAGTTGAAATTATCGAAAGGATAAAAGCAGACGTTGATGATTTTTCGTACGGTACTCAGAGACATGACGATACAACTATAACGGTGATAAAATATCTTGGAGAGAATCTAACTTAGGAGGGAAGAAAATGTCAGGTCACAACAAGTGGGCGAATATAAAACATCGAAAAATGGCCCAGGACGCGAAAAAATCGCAATTATTCACTAAACTTATTCGTGAATTGATCGTTGCCGCTCGCGAAGGCGGAGGAGACCCGGAAACGAATTCAAGGTTACGAACAGCAATTGAAAAGGCCAAAGAAGCTAATATGCCAAGAGAAAATATCGAAAAGGCAATCAAGCGTGGAACAGGAGAGCTTGAAGGTGTAGAATACCAGGAAATTATCTATGAAGCTTATGGTCCAGGTGGAGTAGCTCTGTACATACGCGCTCTTACAGACAACAAAAATCGAACCGCTCAAGAACTTCGGCATGTATTGAGCAGGCACGGAGGAAGCCTCGCAGACCTTGGAGCGGTGGGGTGGATTTTTGAGAGAAAAGGCATAATAAGTGTTCCGCGCGATCAGGTTGCCAATGTAGAGGAACTTGTCATGATGGCAATAGACGCAGGCGCAGAGGACATAGACGATCAGGACGACCCAGTTAGAATCACAACTTCGCCGGATAATCTCATGAGCGTGAAAGAAGAACTTGAAAAAAATGGGTATAAGGCTGAAGCGGGTATATCTTACGTTCCCAAAAATACTGTTCAGGTCACAGGCAAGGATGCTGAAAAAATTCTGGCATTGCTTAATGCACTTGAAGATATGGATGATGTTCAAGATGTTTATTCGAATTTCGAAATGGACGACGCAGAAATGGAGGCTATACTTTCTCAGATGAATCAATGAAAAGAATCTGGCTGGTATTTCTACTGATACCACTGAGCTGTTTTGCTGCCACGGTAAATCTCGATTTTGCGCCTGGTAGTGCTCGGTGGTTTGGCTTTACGCTATTGCCACATATTGAGTTCTGGAAAGTCCAGGCCGATCTGGCTTTTACCGGTGGTGTTGTCAGTGATTCTAAAGAACCGGTGTTGTTTCCTTTGCTTAAGCCTTTCGATAGCCTTAAATATCTTTCGCTTGATTTTGATACGTCTGGGATCAAATTTTCAATGCCGGATATGAGCTGGCTTCGTTACAGCAACGTAGATTACGAGCCTTATACGACAAGCCTGTGGGCATTTAATGGGGCAATTGGAGGAGTTGTACAGGAAGATTATTCGATATTTTTCAGGTCAAGTTATTTTTCCATATCGTTGAGTAACAATGGAAGTTATCATCTTGGTGTGCCATTAAAGTTTTATAACTTTGAGCTCGAACCTTTTGTTTCCAACTATGGTTATGGTTTAGAAATCGTTTATCAGAACGCTTTAATTTTCGTTATACCAAATGTAGGCATGAGATTCGCTCTGGCATTAAACAGAATGTACTTTTTTCTACAATACATGGGATTTGAAACAAAAATAGGTTTTGGATGGTTTAACAAAGATGAATGGATCATTGCGACAAATGAATCAATTGATTTTAGAAAAAAAATACTGGATATTTACCTGATTGCGAAATTTGAGAAGGAGAGATGGTATGCAGGACTTTCTTTCCCAGTTTTCTGGTGAGCTACCCCTGGAAGATTTTCAATGGTTCGTTAGAGAAGTCAACAGATATTTTGGACTCGACCTGTCTGGTTATAAACCTCACAGGGTAAAACGGAGAATAGAAATATTGATAAGAAAATATAAACTCAACTCGTTTCAGGAATACTTAAGGTTTTTGCTTGCAAATGAGCAAGCGAAAGAGGAATTTCTTGACAAATTGACTATAAACGTCACTGAATTTTTCAGAAATCCAGAAAAATGGTGGGAGCTCAGAGATAGGCACCTACCAGGGCTCTTAAATGCTTCGAGAGGGCATTTCAAAGCCTGGAGTGCTGGTTGTGCAAGCGGTGAGGAGCCGTATTCTCTTGCTATTTTACTGGAAGAATTAAGAGCTCCGTTATCTGCCTCGATCCTGGCAACTGATCTTGATGAAAGAGCCCTGGAGGAAGCAAGATCAGGTATTTATGAAGCAAGATCAATGGTTAGTACACCAAAATCATATCTCGACAAATATTTTGATCTTTTAGATGGGACTTACAAAATAAAAGAAAACGCCAAGAAAAGGGTTCTGTTCAGAAAACATAATATGCTCCAGGATCCTTTTCCTGAATCCGTAGACCTTATAATTTGCCGAAATGTAGTTATATATTTTGAACCAGAAGCAAAAGATAAGCTCTACAGAAATTTTGCGAAATCTCTTAAGCTCGGTGGAATTTTGTTTGTTGGAAGCACCGAGCGTATTTTCAATTATGCCGAACTTAATTTGAAAGTAATAAGCCCTTTTTTCTACCAAAGGGTGAAGTGATATGTTCTGGGTAACCTTTGTGATACTAATGGATCAGCTTTCAAAAATGATAGTTGAGAAATATCTTGTTCAGCCGTTTTTTGCTATTCCGGGGATTTTGTGGTTTACATATACTCGTAATACAGGTATAGCTTTTGGAATGTTTTCAAGATCTCCCTGGGTTCTCTGGATAACATTTGCAGTCACATTCCTTCTTGCGGCTTTGCCAATTTTTATTAGATGTTCTCTGCTTACCAGAGTAGGTTTACAAATGGTGGTTGGTGGTGCTATAGGTAACATGATTGATAGATTTCGATTTGGTTATGTTGTGGATTTTATAAGCGTGAGATATTTTCCGGCAATATTCAATATTGCAGATTCATTCATAACTATTGGAGGTATATTGATTTTACTGAGCCTTTTGAGGGGAGAGAGAAGTTTTGCAGATGACGGTCGAGAAAAGCGAAGTGAACCTAAGACTTGATCTCTTCCTCCTCCAGAGGATACCAAAAGCGATTTCCAGAAGTTTTGTGCAAAGGGCCATAAAAGAGGGAAAAGTGACTGTAAATGATGTCATCCGCAAGCCGAACTATCGGGTAAAATTCGGTGATGTGGTAAAAATTTCCATACCGAGTAACGCCCAGAGCATCTCAATAGAACCCGAACCAATACAGATTGTTGTTATTTACGAAGATGAAGATATTATAGTTGTAAACAAGCCTGCTGGTATGATTGTTCATCCTATACCTTCACACAATTCCGGTACATTGGTTAATGCTCTTTTATATCATTGCAAGGATTTGAAAGGTATTGGTGGTGAGTTGAGACCGGGAATTGTTCACAGATTAGACAAAGATACATCGGGAGTTATGGTTGTAGCCAAAAATGATTTTGCGCATCATAATTTGTCGAATCAATTTAAAGACAGGAAAGTTTTCAAAATGTATCTTGCGCTGGTAAGCGGAAAGGTGGAGCATTTGGAAGGAGATATACAAATTTCCATTGCCCGTCATCCAGTTTTGCGCACAAAAATGGCTGCCAGTGAAATCGGGAGAATCGCTGTTACACATTATAAAGTTATCAAATATTTTGAACATGCGACTTTGCTCATGGCATTTCCAAAAACTGGTCGGACACATCAAATAAGAGTACATATGAAATGTATAAATCACCCCATATTAGGGGACAAATTGTATGGAAAAGGTTCAGGCGCTTCAAGGCAAATGCTCCACGCAACCAAACTTGGTTTCTACCATCCAAGAACACATGAGTGGATTGAATTTATCGCGCCTCTTCCAGAAGATTTTAAAGAGACTATTCGGTTAATTTCATCCGGAGTGTGAAAGCCGTGATCGCTTGTATAGTGTCACCCTACTCTTTTGAAGGATCTATTCTGAGACTTGAAGAGGTTGTCAATGCAGCAAAATCATTTGGCTTGAAATCGCTCATGCTTGCTGATCAAAATTTTCATGCCTGTGTACACTTCAATAAAATTTGTCGTAGTAATGGAATTATCCCCGTTCATGCCCTGAGAATTGATGAAAAAATCTTTTACGCGCAGGACCGCGACCAGTATGAAGAATTGATTAAAGCATATAACGAATCATCTCAGCCCAAAACGCCATGGGTAAATATTGATTCAGTCAAATTGATCTATTACCTCAGAGAATCAGATTATGAAGCACACGCTTTTTTATGCCAGTTATTATCCGTTCAACCAAAAAAAGGCGCTTATTTTGAAAATAATCTTACAGATGTCGCAGACGCGTTGAATTGCAAGCCTTATGACCTGAAAGTGCAGATGAGTTTTCCAAAACCCGAAAAAGGATGGCTGAGAAATTTTTCAAAAAAAGTACCACCGGGCTATCAGCCCAGATTCGAATCCGAAGTTGAGATAATAGAAAAAATGAATCTCGAGTCGTATTTTTATACCGTTAAAAAGATAGTGGATACTGCCAGGTCCATGAATATTTGCGTTGGTCCTGGAAGAGGAAGTGCTGTTGGATCGTTGGTTGCATTCATTCTTGGTATAACCCAAATCGACCCTGTTAAACATGATTTGCTTTTTGAACGATTTTTGAACGAGTACAGACAGGAACCTCCAGATATTGATATAGATGTTGAGGATAGAAAAAGATCTATGCTCATAGAACAGTTAATACGCGTGTTTCCCTTTTGTGCTCAAATTTCCAGTTTTTCTACACTGTCTTTAAAATCCATAAATGCTGAGGCCAGGAGGTTGAATTTGACTATCAAAGATGAACATATCAAATTACTGAACAAACTTCCGTACCGAAGAAGCGTGCATGCTGCCGGCCTAATCATAGCAAATGAAGTTTTGAACCTCCCCATGGTGAGAGATTCCAATTTTCGCATACTTGAGTACGACATGGATTCCTTACAGGGAATAGGCGTTACAAAGATAGATTTGCTTGGTTTGACAACTCTAACAATGATTTCTAATATGAAAAAAACTCTGAAAATAGATTCTGTGCCTGTAGATGATTTTTCAACCTATGAAATGATATCTTCTGGAAAAACAACAGGGATCTTTCAGCTTGAATCATTGCCAGTTCGATCGCTTTGCAGACAAGTAAGGCCTCAAGAGTTTAACGAACTCTCGGTATTACTTGCAATCAACAGGCCAGGCCCACTAATTGCAAGGCTAAATCGAATATATGCTGAAAGAAAAAGAGGATGCAATAGAGAATACCACGAAGATCTTTTTCCTGAAACATTTGGAGTAGTGATATATCAGGAACAGATAATGAAACTTGCAATGAGCATGGCAGATATGTCTCCTGCTGAATCAGATTTATTTAGGAAGGCCATGTCCCATAAAGATAGATTGATAATGAAAGCAGCTGTAGAAAAACTAAGAAATAAAATGATTGACAAAGGATACAGTAAATCCTTTGTGAATGAGCTTGCAAACATTCTTATCCAGTTTTCCTCTTACGCTTTCAATAAATCCCACAGTGTAGCGTATGCTATGTTGAGCTATCAACTCGCTTATATAAAGAACCATTTTCCAAAAGTTTTCTTTCAACATTATATAAAAGAACATTCAAATGATCCTTCGAAGGTTTTCGCCGCTGTTCAAGAATTGAGAACCACAGGTTTTGAGGTTATTCAACCATCTGTTAATCCTGTTGATTTGAAAGAAGACCAATTTCAGTTACCCATGGAAGCAATTGCTGGTGTGGGATCATCGGTCGTACAGCTTTGCCAGAACAGAGCACCTTTTGAGGATATACAGGATTTTGCTAAAAAGACTTCTTTACCACTTTCTACAATTCAGAGGTTAGCTCACGCTGGCGCCTTTGATTGCATTTATCACACGCGTGAAAATTCTATAAAGGCGTTTAACAGTTTTCAAAAGGGTTTTGACCCATCGTTGTTAGAAATTTCCACTGTTTTTGGTAAACGAGAAAGCAGGTTTGATACTAATATGACGCACATAGATATCTTAAAGCTTGAAGAGCAGGTATATGGTTTTCCGCTAACGCCATTCAAAACGTATCTATCAAGAAAATTTGCACCTCTCAGTGATGTCTATTCTTATGCCAGAACACTACCTGTTTCTGTAAATATTGAGAAAGGATATGCGTGTGATAGCCTTTCTGTCATTCGGATTAGAGAAAATCTTCAAGATGGAGAGTATCTAATTATATTGCGAGCTAATGGATCAATTGAGGCTCATTATGATTTGTCGCAGGTAAAATCGATAGTTTATGAATTTTATGGTTGTTTTGACGAGAAAGATTTTGAACAGGCTTCTGAATATGAAGATACCCAGGTGGTGTTGCTTGGAAAAAAGGTGTTGATTAATTCTACGCGTCCAAGACTTGAGAGTTATAAAATCAGGGTAATTTCCGCTTAAAGGCATCATGCCGTTATTTTTTCACAATATGTGGGCTATCTCAATAGAATTTTGGTAGAATCTTTTTGTTAAAAACAGCATGGGAGGAGATAAAGTGCATTTGATACTTGATTGTGACCCGGGTCACGATGATGCATTTGCGTTGTTGATTGCCGGAGCGTCAAAGGAGCTTGGTTTGACTGGAGTAACGACGGTAGCTGGAAATTCTTATTTGCATAACACAAGTAGAAACGCGAGAACCATCCTCGATTTGTTTGACATAGATTTGCCAGTTTTTGCAGGGCGTGAAAAACCTCTGTTAAGAAATATAGTGATTGCTCCAGATATTCATGGTCAATCTGGCCTGGAAGGAGCAAATCTCCCAGCAATGAAACGGCCTATAGAAAAAACAAATGCAGTTCAATTCATGGCTGAGACTATAGAAAAGTACGATGATGTGACTCTTGTTGCTACTGGCCCTTTGACAAATGTTGCTCTTCTTATCTTGATGCATCCTCATTTGATTCACAAGTTAAATTCTATTGTTCTAATGGGTGGAGGTATATCATTTGGAAATGTTACGCCAGTTTCGGAATTCAATATTTTTGCGGATGCGGAAGCGGCAAAGATTGTTTTTGAATCTGGCGTACCTATTGTGATGGTTCCCTTAGATCTCACTCATCAGGTAATAGTTACTGATGAAGAGATTTTTCGTATAAGATCACTTGGCCAGAAATTCGAAATTCTTTCAGATTTGTTGATTTTTTTCAAATCAGCTTACAAAAAGGTTTTTGGAATAGAAGGTGTACCCTTACACGATCCATGTACTGTGATGTACCTTCTTAGCCCCGAAATCTTTGAGTCAAAGGAATATCACGTTGATATAGAGACAAAAGGTGAACTTACATATGGGCAAACGGTAGTTGATCTGTGGAATACATCGGGAAAAAAGGCCAACGCCAGGGTTCTGCTGAGCGTAAAAAGAGAAAGATTTTTTCAAATATTCTTCGAAAAAATTAGCCTTTTGAAAGGGGTGTAAGTCATGGTAGATCCAAGGTATCACATAAGAGTTAAACCTGACGATGTGGGAAAATATGTGATTGTTGTTGGTGACAGGGGAAGAGTAGAGCGCGTGGCTAAATATCTTCAAGAAGCAACAAAGGTTGGGGATAACCGGGAATATCTCACTTACACAGGTTACCTTAAAGGTGAAAAGGTCAGCGTTATGTCTACAGGGATGGGTTCGCCAGCCATGGCTATAGGCATTGAAGAGCTTGCCACCACAAATGCAAGAGTAGTAATTCGCGTTGGAACAACCGGGGCATTGCAAAAAGGTTTAAATCTTGGCGACAGTCTGATAGTTACTGCATCAGTCAGGATGGATGGTACAACTAACCAGTATATAATTCCCGAATATCCTGCAGTAGCTGATTTTTCTGTTGTGAATGCTCTGATAGGGGCCGCAAAACGCGTGGAAAATCCTTATCACGTTGGAATAGTTTTATCAACAGATTCTTATTATGGAAAAGCTTTTGATGAAGAAAAGCATGGTCATCTGGAGAAACAGTTGATCAAAGCCGGTGTTTTAGGAGTAGAAATGGAGATAGGAGCACTTTATGTGATTGGATCGTTGAAAAAACTCAAAACTGGTGCGATATTAACTGTTCGCGAAGAATTGACAGATGAAGGGTATATCCAGGCTGGGGAAAAATTTGAACAGGGTCTGGAAAAATCTATAATGATAGCCTTGAAAGCCATAGAAATTCTCATCGAAAGAGGTGCATGAGATGAGAAAAATTTTGGTTTTTCTGCTTGCTATGATTGTGATTTTTTCTATAGCGGAACCACTTAAAGTCGCCTTGCTTTTGAACGGAAGACTTGGTGACAAGTCTTTTCTCGATTCAGCGGGCAGGGGCCTCGAGATGGCTGTTGAGGAACTGGGGATTCAGGGAAAGGTTATTGAGGCAAATTACAATCCGGCGAACTGGAGACCGTATCTGGAAGATATATCTGATCAGGATTACGATGTGATAATAGTTGGTACGTGGCAAATGCAAGAGATACTTGAAGAAGTAGCTCCCATGCATCCTGAAAAAAAGTATTTTATATTTGATGCTTCTGTAGATTACAACAAAAGCAAACTTGATAACGTGTATTCGATGATCTACAAACAAAACGAAGGGTCTTTCCTGGCTGGTGCACTGGCAGCATTGATTACCACATCTGGAATTCCAAAAACCAATCCGGAACCAGTTATAGGTTTTTTAGGTGGAGTGGATATACCTGTTATCAATGATTTCCTTGTAGGTTATATTGAAGGAGCAAAATATGTAAATCCAGAAATAAAAGTACTTATTTCTTATGTTGGCAGTTTCAACGATCCAGCCAAGGGAAAAGAGATCAGTTTGGCTATGTACCGTCATGGCGCAGATATTATATTCAACGTTGCTGCAAACACGGGGATTGGTTTGCTTGAAGCAGCAAAAGAGGTCGATCGGTGGGTTATAGGAGTTGACTCTGATCAGGCTTTGATGTATGAATCTACGGATCCAGAAATTTCAAATCATATTGTCACTTCTATGATGAAAAATGTCGATAATTCCATTTTCAGAGGGTTGAAGTTACATTTACAAGGAAAATTAGGCTATGGTCAGGTTGAGTCACTTGGTATAGCTGAGGGGGGTGTCGGAATAGCTGACAACAAATATTACAGGCAAATTGTTCCGGAACATCTCAGAAGCGAGATAGCACAGATAGAAAAGAAAATCATCTCTGGTGAAATAAAGGTTGGTACCGTTTTTGAAATGTCTCAGGAAGAATTAAATCAGTTAAGGGCAAGTGTGAAACCATGAGAAATTTTTGCATGACTTAAAATGATGTATGCACTTGAAGCAATAAACATTACGAAGGTTTATCCAAATGGCATTGTAGCCAATAAAAATGTGTCTATATCCGTTGAGATTGGAAAAATACACGCAATTGTTGGCGAAAATGGTGCCGGGAAAACCACATTGATGAGGATTTTTTTTGGAATGGAAAGACCAACCAGCGGTGAAATCAAAGTTTTTGGGAAAAAAGTAAACCTGAACTCACCAAAAGATGCCATTGCGTTAAATATTGGCATGGTTCATCAACATTTTATGCTTGTTCCATCCTTTACAGTTATTGAAAATATAATACTTGGCATTGAACCCAGGAAGGGTTTATTTACTGTCGATTTTGAAAAAGCCAGACGAATAGTCACAAAATATATGGAAAAACTTAATTTTCAGGTCCCTCTTGAGGAAAAAGTGATGGATTTGCCCGTGGGAGTAAAGCAAAGAGTGGAAATACTCAAAGCTCTTATCCGAAATGCGAAAATATTGATTCTTGATGAACCTTCATCAGTTCTGACATCTCAGGAAACGAAAGAGTTGTTTGATGTTTTAAAAAATTTAGCACGATTCGGGATAACGGTGATTTTTATAACGCACAAACTGAATGAAGTGAAGCAAATAGCAGATAAGATAACGATAATGCGTGATGGCCGGGTTGTTGGAACTTATGATAATAATGAACTGAGTGAATCGGACATTGTCAAGTTAATGATAGGAAAGAAATTTGAGCATAGTATTAAAAAGGTAAAGAGATGTCCTGGAAAGATTTTGCTGGAAGTCAGGAATCTTAATTATTTTCGTGAAGACGGTGTGCAGATTCTAAAAAATATAAGCTTTTCACTGAGAGCCGGTGAGATTCTTGGCATCGCCGGGCTTGAGGGCAACGGGCAGAAAGAACTTGTTGAAATACTCACAGGGTTGAGAGAAAATGCGACTGGTGAGATATATGTGGATGGGATAAATACATTGAACGCTTATCCCTGGCAGATCAGAAAAATGAAGGTTGCCTATATTCCTGAAGACAGAATTGAAATAGGTTGCGCACCTGATCTTTCAATAGCAGAAAATCTCGTATCAAATAGATGCGGTTCTAACCTGTTTTTTCGTACTTTTCTTTACAGAAAAAAGCAGGCCTATCAGTTCTCTCAAAAGATCATGCGGGAATTCTCAATAAAGGCAGAAAGTCCACGAACTGCTATGAAAATGCTTTCGGGTGGTAACATTCAAAAGGTAATTCTTGCCAGGGAAATGACAGTTGATGCCAGAATAATAATAGCCAGTCAACCAACTCATGGGATAGATGTTGCTTCCAGCGAGCTTATTAGAAAAAAACTTTTGCAAATGAGAAACGATGGTAAAGCTGTTCTTTTAATTTCAACAGATCTTCAGGAAATTTTACAGATTTCAGATAGGATACTCGTCTTTTATAGAGGAGAGATCACTGCCCATTTTCAAAATGAGAATCTAACAGAAGCGGAAATTGGTTATTATATGCTTGGCATCAGGAGAGAAAAAACACCTTTAGAGGGATCATCATGAAAAAAAAGCTCACAGTGATAGAAACTTTGAGAGTTATTTTAACAGTTGTACTTGCATTTGCAATAGGGTATATTTTTTTAACCCTGGCTACTGATAATCCAGAAGAAGCTTTCAGGTGGTTTCTCACAGGGTCATTCTCTTCTCAAAGAAGATTTGTTGAAGTTCTCAATAACTCCGTACCATTAATGTTAACTGGTCTGGCGATATCGATTGTCTTTCAAACAAAAATTTTCAATATAGGCGCAGAAGGACAGTTTTTTTTCGGGGCTTTTGGAGCAATGGTTGCTGCACTGAGTTTTCCGAAAATACCATTTTTTCACGTGGTTTTTACTTTAATAACTTCATCAATTTTTGGGGCGATGTGGGCTTTTGTACCAGCAGCTATCAAAAGTAAATGGAGAGCAAGTGAGCTTGTTTCATCGTTGATGATGAATTATATTTCTTATTATCTTGTAATTTATCTTGTAAACAATTACTTCAGAGATAGATCAGTGGGGGCACTTGTGTCTTACAAATTTCCTGAGACTGCCTGGCTTGCTGTGCTGAGCAGATACAGACTCAATTCGGGATTTTTAATAGCCATCGCGATATGTGTGCTAACAGGATTGATGATTTTCAACACAAGATATGGTTATGAAATCAGGGTTGTAGGTGCCAACAAGAAATTCAGTTTCTACAGTGGAATAAAAACTACGAATGTGATATTCTGGGTGCAGATCTTTTCAGGGGCGCTATCAGGATTAGCCGGAGGAATAGAGATATCGGCTATGTACAGAAGATTCGTCTGGCAATCTTTGCCTGGTTATGGGTTTGATGGCATAATTGTAGCAATACTTGCTCGAAACAATCCTTTCCTGGTAATACCTGCTGCACTTTTTATTGCTTATATGAGAATAGGAGCCAGCGTCATGGGAAGAATGACTGGTGTGGCACCTGAAATTGTTGTGGTACTTCAGGGAATAATGATACTTTTAATCACGGCAGAGGCGTTGCTTTTTAGCTTCAAACGGAAAATTATCGAAAAAGAGTCGATAAAAGATGAGAGATTTTCTTAATTCGTCTTTTTATTACAGTATTCTCAGAGTATCCACCCCCATTATATTATCAACAATGAGCGCCTTGCTCAGTTCAATAACAGGCACAATAAACATTGGCATTGAAGGTATGATGCTAATGTCTGCATTCTGGAGTGCAATTATTGCCTCTATCAGCCAGAATCCCTGGATGGGGCTCATATTCGGCGTTACTTCGGCTACTGCGCTTGCTATGTTACTTGCGTACTTTCACCTGAAATTAGGGGTAGATCTCATAATAGGTGGAGTTGCATTAAATCTTTTTTCATCAGGTTTTACTGTTTTCTTACTGGATGCAATAACTGGAGATAAAGGTTCATCTGCCTCAATGAAAAGTTTTCCTCTCCCACGTATTGAGATTTCTTTTATCAAAGATATACCATTTATCGGAAATATCCTGAGTAATCACAACATTTTGACCTATGTTGCTATTTTTTCGGTGTTTGTGGTAGATTACTTTATTCGCAAAACCCCTGCAGGTATGAGAATGAGATCTGTAGGTGAAAATCCCGACGCCGCCGTGTCTGTGGGAATATCTGTAAAGAAGATGAAGTTCATTTCTCTCACATTGAGTGGTTTTTTTGCTGGTCTGGGCGGTGCCTTTCTCTCGATGGGCTACGTATCGTGGTTTGTACGCGATATGACTTCGGGTAGAGGTTTCATTGCACTTGCTGCACAGGCACTCGGCGGCAATTCAGCTTTCTTAGGCGCATTAGGAGCTCTATTGTTTGGCACAGCAGAAACAACGGGAATTAGCCTTCAATCACTGAGAATCCCTTCTGAAATAGCCAACATATTGCCATTTGCTCTAACGCTGGTAATTCTGATTATTTACGCTCAAATAAAAGTTAAATCACATTCAAGAGTTCAGCAATAGTGATCATCTCGATAACCATCCTCCATCCACAGCAAGCACAGTACCGGTTACATAATCAGCGGCTGAGCTTGCTAAGAAAACAACTGCGCCTTTCAAATCATCGGGCTTTCCCCATCTACCCATGGGTATTCTGGATAAAATCTCCATCGATCTATTTCTATCGTTTCTCAACGCCGCTGTATTATCCGTTTCCATATAACCTGGTGCAATTGCATTAACAGTGATACCGTATCTTGCCAGTTCATTTGCAAAAATACGGGTAAGCCCAACTATGCCATGTTTCGATACTGTGTAGGCAGTAGTAAAAATCCCTCCCTGAAAAGACAACATCGAAGCGACATTAATTATCCTGGCCTTTATACCATTCTCGATGGCATATCTGGAAAAGTACTGTGAGAGTAAAAATGCCGCTTTTAAATTAATGTTCAAAACTTTATCCCAGTCTTCAACGCTGTACTCTGTTACAGGGGCCCTTTTTATTACACCGGCATTATTTACAAGAATATCAACTCTCCCGAATTTTTTGACAGCACTTTCAACAATTGAGCCTATCTTTTCGAATTGGCTTAGATCCATTCCTATGGCAAAATATCTTCTTCCGATTTTTTCGATAGCCATTTTTGTTTCAGATTGCTCAGCTTCTGACCTACTAACCCCAACAATATCAGCGCCCGCTTCAGCAAGAGCAATTGCCATAGCCTGACCAAGACCACGAGAAGCGCCGGTGACAATGGCAACTTTTCCTTCAAGAGAAAATAATTTTAGAACATCCATCAAGATCACCTCACTGTTATATCAAGCAAATTCATCAACTCATTTAATTCATTTTCGTCAAGTTCTCTATAATTTCCCGTACTCATATTTCCCAGATTGATGTTCCCGATTCTGATTCTTTTTATCTTTCTGTAAGTTAATCCCATAATTTTTATCATTTTCTTGACCTGGTGATATTTGCCTTCTGTGATAGTAAGGGTCATTATATTAGACGACAATAATTTGATTTTTGCAGGTTTGAATCTATTTTGTGCCAGAACGATACCATTTTCTACAATTTGAATTTTCTCTGCTGTAAGATTTCCTTCAAACCATATCATATACTCCTTCTCCACATGAAATTTTGGGCTTATCAGCCTGTGAGTGAACAAGCCGTCGTTTGTTAAAATCAACAGCCCTTCCACATCTCTATCCAGCCTGCCCGCAACATGCATTTGGTCAATAAACGGATGATCTATCAGATCAAAAACAGATGGCTGGGCGTTAGTCTTATCGCTAACAAAACCAGCTGGTTTGTTGAAAATTAAATATATTTTTCTATAAGGAACGACAGTTTTTCCCATGTATTCAACGATATCTGTTTCGTTTATGTGAAAAGATATATTTTTTACAATTTCTCCATTAACCGATATTTCTCCTTTTTTTATAATTTTTCTGACCTCACTTCGAGTTCCTATTTTTGCATTTGCGAGAAATCTGTCCAGCCTCATTATTTTTCACCAGCCTTTGAACAATAAGTGGTTCTGAGAATAAAGTAAAACAAACTCCGAAACCAATGCCAAGTGATAGCAGAAGGGATATATTTCTGAAAAGGGCAAGTTTTGAAAAGCTCATAACTGTAAAACCTGCTATCAAGCCAAGAGCATTGGTAAGTATGGGCATACCAACGTTGGAAATTGTTTTCGAGATGTCTCTTGTCATTCTCATATCGTGAGCCAAGTGAATTGAGTAATCTACTACAAGACCTACCAGAATACTGGCTACAATAGACGTTGCGATATCGAGTTTTAGGTTAAAAAGCACGATGAAATCAAAATTGAAAAGAGCTGTTAAAGCTACAGGGATAGCAATAACTATAGAGAGCCAGAATTTTCTAAAAGCTATTATAATCATCAAGAATATCAAGATCAAAGACGTAATTAGACTCTGTAACTGGCTTTGCAAGATCTGAGAATTTATTTGATCAACAACAAAAGCCGCACTTGCCACGGTGAATTTATATTCTCTGTAATCACTTAATATTTTTTCAAGTTGCTGTTTAAGTTTCCCGGCATGTGTGTATGCATCATTTGTTATATTTACAACTAACCTGACTGTTTGTGCATTTGAAACAAAATATCCAACAGCCGGTTGTAAACGGGAAAGCATTGCTAATGTTGGCACAGGATATGACTGGGGAAATTGAACTGCCGAGACCCCTTCAAGGTCACTTATTTTCTCGATAATTTGTTTAATAATTTGTCCGTCTTTGACTGTGAAAATTGAATTTTTCTCCATCATTATGAAAACAGGTTCGCGATAGGAAAATTCTCTTTCGAGTATCTTCATGGCTTTGCCGATTTCGCTATTTTTCGAAAAGTACGAAACCTGATCCATTCCTATCTCAATTTTTCCAAGGCTAAATGGTGTAATAATCACTGCAATTATTATTGCAACAATGAGAGTTTTTCCAATTAAGCTTCCTTTTATAGTCACAGAAATCGCTTGAGGATTTCTCTTGTTTTCACTGTACAGTAATTCGTATCCAGATGTAAAAAGTATCAGAAACACCAGTGCAAGTCCAGATGAAACCATCAACCCCAGCTGTCTGAAAGCCGATATTTTAACAAAGAGGAAAGACAGGAACCCTATTGCGGTGGTAATCATTGAGAAAAATATGGGCTTAAACATTTTTTTTCTAACGTTCTTTCCAAATCTAAGTATACCATTGTAAAAATGGAGCCCATAAGCAGAACCTATTACCAGAACAAAGCTGATTGTCATGACTGTCATTACATTCAATTCAGAACCGATCAACGCCACGCATGAATAAACAACAATTGTTGCAAGTAGTGGAACAAGCAGAGAAACGAAACTCGCTTTTATTGAGCGTGTCTGAAGATAAAAAACTATCAATATAGCAAGAAACATCATCGCCGGATACAGGACCATCTGTTTTATTATTTCTTTGAAAAGTTGATCGTTTATAACAGTTTGACCAAACAATATTGGAGACAGCTGAGGATATTCCTTCAGCAAAGCCTCTATTTTTCTCAGTGCAGGTTTCTGATCATCAAGAGGCTTTAGAATGCAGTTTAAAAGCAGGTATTTGCCGTCACTGGAAATGAAAGATTTTGCTTCTTCATCACCAACTATCTCCCTTTTCAAGCTGGAACCATCAAAATATGGAGTTTTAAAGACGTAATTTGTCACGCTCAGGACAGTTTTGATGTCCTCTATTTTTAAAAGTTTTTCCTGAAGTTTTAAAACATCTTGAAGGGATTCTCTGTCAAAAAATGTTTTCTCAGAATAGAGAATGAGTATGATCTGTGTTCCATCAGAAAATTTTTCTGATACATCCAGCAAAGCTTTAACATCCTGATTATCTATCTTTTCAATGGGCTCTCCTGGCCTGTATCCCGGAAGGAAAACCATGTAATCAGCATTTATTTTGATTCTAAAAAAAGCATAGACAGCGCAAAGTATGGATAAAATCAAGAAGATAATGGTAAACCTGTATCTTTTCATATCTCTTCCTCCCATTTTTTCACACTGAGTAGATTATATAGTTAAAATTTTTAACTGTCAATATCTTTAATATTAGTAAACCTCACATATATTGACCTGATATTTCAATTAGGGTTCGAGGTAATTCAGCCGGGGCAAATATGATATCATCAGAAGTGAAAAGATTCACCTGAGGTGGAGGAATTGCCCAACACCGAGGGGAATCTCCCCCTCGTTGTTGGAGGGGTTTTTCTTTTAAGGAGTGATTGTATGGATTTATCTGCCGGATTTAGAAGATATGTGGCCATAGCTGGTAGAAGAAATGTGGGAAAGTCTTCTTTCCTGAATGCGATTATTGGTCAAAATGTGTCTATAGTGAGTGATATAGCCGGGACCACAACTGACCCGGTTTACAAAACCATTGAACTCAATCCCGTTGGCCCTGTTACTTTTATAGATACCCCGGGATTCGATGACACTGGTGAACTTGGTAGATTGAGAATTGAAAGGGCAAGAAAAGTTCTCTATCGAGCTGATTGTGGAATCCTCCTTGTTGATAGCTTACCGACGCGTTACGAAGATGATATCGTTTCTCTGTTCAGGGAAATGGAGATACCATTTTTAATAGTTGTCAATAAAGAGGATTTATTGAAGGAGAAAGTTGACGAGTTGCTCGGGGTTTATCAACAAAGATATGGTGTCAAGACAATCTCAGTTTCCTCCAAATTAATTAAAGGTTTTGAACTCATTGGAAGAAAAATCAATGAAATATTACCCGATGATGATGAAGTGCCGTTTCTTTCTGATCTTATTGAAGGAGGAGATCTGGTTGTTGTAGTTGTTCCGATAGATCTTGGCGCTCCGAAAGGAAGGCTCATAATGCCTCAAGTTCATGCTATACGGGAAATAATTGATAGAGAAGCTGTAGCCCTTGTTGTAAAAGAAAGAGAATTGAGGTACACGCTGGAGCAAATTCATATGAAGCCAAAACTTGTTATAACTGATTCTCAGGTTGTTATGAAAGTAGTTTCTGATATAGATGACGATGTTGAGCTCACCACTTTTTCGATTCTTGAATCGCGCCACAGAGGCGATCTGGCTTATTTTATTGATAGCGTAAAAACAATAGAGCATCTTCAAGATAATGATACCGTTTTAATAATGGAAGGTTGTACGCACAGGCCACTTACGGAAGATATTGGCAGAATTAAAATTCCAAGATGGCTTGTTAATCATACTGGAGTTAAACTTAATTTTAAGGTAATCTCAGGTAGAGATTTTCCCGACCTGAATGAAATTGAAGATACTAAACTCATAATCCACTGTGGAGGGTGTGTACTTAACAGATCTGCCATGATGAGAAGGATTCGTATGGCAAAGAGACTTGCCAAACCTATGACAAATTATGGAGTTGTAATTTCATATCTCCATGGTGTGCTGGAAAGAGCAGTCAGGATTTTTCGAAGAGGTGCTTTAATATGAGAAAAGAGAAGGATTATCTGGGTGAGATTGAAGTAGAAGATGATGTTTATTATGGAATTCATACTAAAAGGGCTCTTATCAATTTTCCAGCTACTAGCGAAAAGCTGGATGATACCTTTATCTGGGCATATTTTACAATAAAAAAAGCTTGTGCTTTGTTAAATGCAGAACTTGGATACTTGGATGAAAAAATTTCTGTGGCTATAACCCGGGCATGTGATGAATGGCAGTTTCTAAAAGATCACATTGTAATTGACCCACTTTGTGGCGGAGCTGGTACATCTGTGAATATGAATGTAAACGAGGTGATTGCGAACAGAGCTTCCGAAATACTCGGTCGAAGAAAAGGAGAATACATAGTTGATCCTATCCTTCATGTAAATTTGCACCAATCTACAAATGACACTTTCCCGACGGCAGGCAAAATAGCTGTGATTGTAAAGTTAAGAGAATTGATCAATGAAGTTATAAACCTCCAGGATAAGATTCAGCAGAAAGAAAAAGAATTTTACTCAATAAAGAAACCTGGAAGAACTCAGTTGATGGATGGTCCCCCCATAATGCTCGGTCAGGAATTTGGTTCTTTTGCGGATGCACTTGCAAGAGACAGGTGGCGTTTATACAAAGTTGAAGAAAGAATAAGAACTGTTAATATAGGTGGTACCGCTATTGGCACAGGGATAGGTGCTCCAAAAGAGTATATATTAAAAATCGTAGACAAAATACGGCAGCTCTGTGGTGTGAAAATATCAAAGGCGGAAAATCTCATAGATTCTACACAGAACTGGGATGTTTTCTCTGAAGTTCATGGCCTTCTGAAATCTCTTGCTGTAAACCTTTACAAAATATCCAATGATATTAGACTTCTCGCAAGTGGTCCAAAAACAGCTATTGGAGAAATTATTCTTCCACAAATTCAGGCAGGTAGTTCTATCATGCCCGGTAAGATCAATCCGGTTGTTTGTGAATATGTAATGCAACTTTGCCATGTTGTTTTTGCAAATGACGTTTTAATAGCTCACGCTTGCTCACTTGGTAATCTGGAACTCAATCAATTTGCTCCATTGATTGTCCATTATACGCTCAAATCACTGGACTTTTTGAAGAATTCCTGTATAGCTTTGTCGGCGTATATACCTTTCATAAAAGCTGATGAAAGAAAGTGCAGTGAAAATCTCGAAAGATCAACAGCGCTTCTTACACCACTGATAAATATTTTCGGGTATAAGGAGGTTTCTGAGGCAATAAAAATAGCTAACTGGGACCTTTACCGAGCAATTGAGATCCTCTCAGAAAAAAGGCATATAGATCCACAGGAAATTATTCAAAATCTTAACATAGATAAAATGGCAGGGCTTGGTTATCACTGAAAGTCTTGCCCTGCCAGAATGAGTAATTTTATTTCAGATATTTGTTGAACCACTCAGTTATCTCTTTTAATCTTCTCACTCTGTGTTTGGGTTTTCCACCACGGCTTAACTCATGATTTTCACCTTTGAAAATAACTAATTTTGTGTCAACATTGTTGTACCTCAGGGATGTGAACATTTGGATAGCTTCAACGAGCCAGCATCTGTAATCTTCATCCGAATGAATAAACAGTGTTGGTGTTTTTGCTCTGTCTGCATATTTCATGGGAGAATGCCACCACAGTTTCTCTTGATTGCTCCATGGCGTCGCAAGGTGCTGATCCTCCACAAAAAAGTACCCTATATCTGTTGTGCCAAATTTTGATATCCAATTTGCAATGCTTCTTTGAGAAACAGCCGCTCTGAATCTATCTGTATGTCCAATAATCCAGTTCGTCATGAATCCTCCATAAGACCCACCTGTTACTCCCATTCTATTTTCGTCAATAAACTGATATCTTTTCAACGCTGCATCAACAAAATCCATAAGATCTTCGTAATCAACAGTACCATATTTTCCCCTTATATCTGCAAACTCGTTTCCTCTTCCATCGCTTCCTCTCGGATTTGTGAATAGGACAACATATCCTTCGCTCGCCCAAAATTGCATTTCGTGGAAAAAAACTTCTCCGTAGACTGTTTTTGGTCCTCCATGTATATCGACGATGGCGGGATATTTTTTTGCACCATCAAAGTCAACAGGCTTGATTATCCAACCTTCCAAGGTTGTACCATCTCTCGATTGAAAAGTAAATCTTTCTGGCTTAGAGAGATTGCGTTCTTTTACAAGCCATTCATTGAAAAATGTTATCTGTTGCTCTTTATTTTCCTTTACTGTGTAAAGTTCCTGCAATTTCATATTGCGCATGCCAACAAAAATAATCTTATCTTCATACACATCGAAGCCATCTACTGAACCATCTTCCAGAGTGAGTTGATCGATATTTCCGTTTTCATCAATTTTGTAGAGATGGGAGCTGTGCCAGTCTGTGCTTATAAAATACAGATGATCACCATCGATTTTCGCAATGCGATTTGCACCATAACGGCAGTCAGAATTTACACTGTTTCTGAGGCTTCGGTCAAAATTTGGAGTAATAACTCTTGTGGTTCTGGTTTGAGGATCCAGGATGTAAAACCTTGGATTTTCATTTATTCCATATTTTCTCATATCTTTACCTGCAAAAATTATCTTATTTTTCAGGAAATAGGCTATTTCGTAATCAAAACGATCTTCGTGTGTTAGCTTCGTGAGTTTTTCATCTTCAAAGGTATAAAGATGCAAATCAGATTTTATTTCCATCTTTTTCTCAAAGCGGTTTGATATAAACAGAAGTTTTTTTCTATCTGGATTTATTGAAAAATGCTCGACATTAGTATACTCATCAGTTATAGGCAAAATTGTGCTGGAATTTTCATCATAGATATACAGTCTGGTTCTCTTTTTGTTTGTGAAACCGCTCCCGTTCGACCAGAAAGGAATTTCGTCAACAACCTCGTAATCTTTTTCTTCTTTTGCTTTTCTTAACCATTCCTGTTTTTCTGCTTCGTTCATTTTTGAAAGATCAGGTATTTCTGGATCGTACATAGCCGTAAACACAAACTTTTTTTGACCGATATACTCAATCTTTCTGACCATTAGAGGAATTTCAAAAGCTCTTTGGGCTTCTCCACCATTAATATTTATTTTGTAAAAAACAGTCAGTTGTTCTCCATTATCTTTTCGTTTCCTGTCTTTTTCGTTTCTTAAGGAAGCAAACAACAGTGTTTCCTTATCTAACCATGTAAAAATTCTCTCATCTCCAAAAAATGTCACTTGCAGTAGTTGCGGATATTCTGTTTTGTAAAGCCAGATCTTCGAATTGTATTTGTTTTCATCCTGGTCCATTTCATGAACGGCAAACGCCAAATGCTTTCCATCTGGAGAAAAAGACAAATCTGATATAAATCTGTACTTTAAGAAATCATCGATTTTGAGTTTTTGCATGAAACCCCTCCTTTTCGTTCGCATTAAGTACTATTTTATCACTGCGATAGAAAAAAACAAAACCCGTGCCATAAGGCACGGGGAGTAGAATTTCCATTTTTGATGTCAGTTTTCACACCAATTCAAAACTTCCTGAACATCTATTGTGGCTAAGGCAATATGGTTGTCCGCTGCTCCGTAATAGACAAAATATTTTCCTCCAAATTCAACCATGGCATCACTAAATACGACATTTGGAACTCCTCCAAAGATCTCCCAATCTTCCTTTGGTTCAAGAATTGGTTGTTCGCTTCTTTTAAGAACAACCCGGGGGTCGTTCAAATCAAGCAATATAAAACCAAGTCTATATACAGGCCTTTCACTTTTCTCAACACCATGGTACAGTAAGAGCCATCCATACGGTGTCTTCAAAGGTGGCGCACCGGCACCAATTTTAAGATTGTCCCAGTAATCTGGCCTTGGCTTGGCTATGCTGACGAAATTATTCCAGTGGACCAGATCGTCTGAATAAGCTATCCAGATATCTGGTTCTATTCTATGCAACATTACATATTTTCCATCTATCTTTTCTGGGAACAATGCGGCATCTTTGTTGTTCATATCCGGCAAAACCACGTTATACCTTTTCCAGGTTATAAAGTTCTTTGTCGATGCCAATGACACACGCGTCCCTCTGGGAGAATAGGCTGTGTAAACCATATAATACTCCTCGCCAATTTTGGTAATTCTCGGATCTTCTACACCGTACAATTCCCATTGAGAAGCAGGTTTAAATACTGGTTTTTCCAATCTGTTGAAATTCACGCCATCAATACTTACAGCATAACCCAGTCTTGATACCATATCTTCTCCTTGAGCCCTGTAAATCATGTGGAACAGTTCGCCATCAAAAACAACAGCGCAGTTGAAGACAAATTTGTTTTCCCATCCATGGTAAGAAACAGGACTCAATAATGGATTTGCTGGGTGTCTTAAGAGTTTCAACTCCATTGATATACCTCCTCTATTTGAATGACATCGAGATTCCTTGAAGGAAATATTTTCTCAACAACAAAAATATTAAAACCATAGGCATCATTTGTAAAACAGAACCGGCAAATATTGGTCCGACATAACTTGCGTACTCATGATTGAAGGCAGCAAGTAATACAGAAAGTGGCATTTTGTTATAGTCTTTTATCACCATCAAAGGCCAGAGAAAGTTGTCCCATATTCCTATGAATGTAAACAATCCAACGATTGATGCAGTTGATCTGCTGAGTGGTAGCATCACTCTCAAAACTATCCAGATGCGATTCGCACCATCTATTTTTGCCGCATCTATGTAATCGTCAGGTATAGATTTAAAAGATTGACTGAACATGAAAACACCCCATGCACTTACCAGGCTTGGAACAATCAAAGCACTGTATGTATTTAGCATCCCGAGATTTTTCATCAGCACAAATAAAGGTATCAGGAACATAAACCCGGGAAAGAGCATCTGGTATATTATGAAATTAAATGTATATCTGCTCAACCTGAATCTAACTTTTGATATGGCAAAACCAATGAAGGCAGATGTTATCACTACGGAAAATGTTACGGTACTCGAGATGAATATGCTGTTCATCAATGCCTTTACGAAGGGTCTTCCTATCTTTTCAGACATGAAGAAAATAAATCTATAGTGCTCAAGGGTGAAGTTTGAAGGAATAAATGTCGTAAATATTTCTCTGGCGGGTTTAAAAGATGAAAAAACGAGCCAGAAGTATGGATATATCCAAACCACAGCCAATAAAAGCATCACAACGTGCAGAACAACTGAGGCAGATCTTTTTTTTCTCATTGAAAACTCACTTCCCTCTCAAAGATGCGGCGAATCAGCATTACTATGCCATAACTCATAAAAGCTGTCACTATTGCAACAGTGGTTGCATACGAGGGGTTAATCCTTCTGAACGCTGTGTCGTACATATATATTAGAAAAGTGGTTGTTTTTTGCATTGGACCGCCACCTGTTATCATATAAGGTTCCGTGAAAATTCCAAAGGTGAGTGTTATAACCAGAACGAGCACAGTAATCAACGATGGATTTATCAGAGGAAGTGTTATTCGCCAGAATATCGTTCTGCGATTCGCACCGTCTAACTGTGCTGCTTCGAATAAATTTTTTGGAATTGCTTGAAGTCCCGCGTATAATATCAATCCATAGTAACCAATAAATTTCCAGCATATCATCAAGCAAATCGAGAATATTGCAAGCTGTGGATCACTGAACCATGGAATAGTTTTTCCAAATACCAAATAGACCAATCTATTAATTGGCCCATTTACAGAAAACAGGTTTGAAAACATTATTGAGTAGGCCACTCCAGATGAAACATTTGCCACTAAAAACGAAAGCACGATAAAGGTTTTGAAGTACTTTATTTTATTCAATGCAAGAGCAAATAGTAAAGATGATATCAAAACCATTGGCACTAAGTAAGCAAGAAAGTTAAGCGTATTCAAAACAATTCTTAAAAATGTGGGGTCCTGAAAAATTCTAACGAAATTTGCAAAACCTGTAATTTTTGGTTTTCCAAAAAAGTTCCATTTCGAGAATGCAAGCATTACCATCCAAACAAAAGGATAACCCCAGAAAACGGCAGTATATCCAAAATAAGTACATATAACACCAGTTGCAAATATTTTATCTTTACTTTTCAAAGAAGGCACAGTCATCACCCTTCTTAGCTTAGAAAATTATCTTATTAACTTCTTTTACTGCGGTTGTCAGGGCATCGTTTGGCGATTTTTTCAGATACATCAATGGCTCAATCAAGTGAATGGTCATGGCATTTTGAACATCTATGGTTTCGCCCAGAAGTGCAGGTGGTACTGCATACCCTACAGCTTCGGCATATGCTTTGAAAAATTCATCTGACATGTATTTCGTGAAAGCCGGGTTTTCAGCAAGGTCTTCTCTTGCAGGTGGCATTTTCGTTTTTTCAATCCACATAACGTCGTGTTCTACCTTAGAAAATACCCAGGAGATAAATTCAAAGGCAGCCTTCTTATCTTTGCATGTCTCATATATCACTAAGCCTTTTGTATCAGCAAAAGTGTAAATTGGTTTTCCTTCCGGAAAATCATCAGGAACAGGTGGGGGAGAAATCCACATGTGCTCCATTACATCTGGAAAAGTTTCCCTTGCCCAATTAATTTCCCATGGGCCAGTTATTTTACCCAGAACGACACCCATATACAGTGGATTTGTACCAAGTTCTACGGCTGTATAACCATTCTCAAACATTTTGTATATGAACTCAGCTACTTTTAAACCATATTCGTCATTGAAAACTGCTTTCTTTTTTCCAATGTCTATATAGTTTTTCCCATTGCTTGCGGCGTAGTAATATGTTATGAAATCGAACCAGCGGTCCCACCAGTTCCGGCCAGCTATCACCTGGACACCGTATTTTTCACTCGGTACAGTGAACTTCTGGCTGATTTCATAAATTTCACTGTAAGTTCTTGGTGGTTTACTATAGCCAAGTTGACTTAGAAGATCTCCCCGCCACCAGAAAAGCATTGGGTTTGAATAAATTGGTATGACATAATAATGACCGTTGTACTGCCATTTTTCAATTATATTTTTCATTTTTCTGCTCTCAACCATTTTCCAGAAATCATCGCCAAATGAATCAAGTGGATATATTGCGCCAATTTCAGCAAGCTGGGCTGCGAATCCACTAAAGATGTTTTCGGATATATCTGGTGCGTTTCCTGCGGCTATGGCTGTTAGAATTGCTTCTTCAGAACTTGCCGCTGCGGGAATAACAGCCAGTTCTATCTCTATATCGGGCCTAACTGTTTTCCACTCTTCAACTATAGCCTTCCAGAATTCCTCCTGTAATGGGTTGGGAGCAGTCCAGAAAACAAGTTTTACACCAAAAGTAGTAATAATTGAGCAGAGAATGAGAATTGTTAATAGTTTTTTCATTTTTCCCCTCCTTCCTCAAATTGATGAATCCCGCTTAACGAACATCGTGTACAAACACAATCTAAACGGGTGATGACTGTGCCCCATTAATAGTTCATAAAGCCTTTTAACAGCATTGAAACCCATTTCGTACTTTTGAACCCTCAGGGTAGAAAGCGATTCTGCTTCAGCTTGAGGGATGTCATCAAAACCTACCACGCTAATTTCTTCCGGTATCCTATATTTCCACTCTCTCAACTTGCGCAGTACTTTTATAGCAATGATATCGTTGGAGCAGAGTATTACTTCTGGTTTCCTGTCCCTTAGAATTTTTCTCAATACTGGTTCTACCTCTTCATTCAAATCATCATATTCGTAACAAATGGGTAGCAAAGAATGTTTTTGCATGGCAGCAATGTATCCAGTATATCGGTCTTTAAATCCATAGTATTTGAGTGGCCCATGTAAGTGGATAATGTTCTTTATTCCTTTGTTGATGAATCTCTCGGTTACGCGAAAAATACCATCATAGCCATCACTCAAGATACAGTCAATTCCCAACCCATCTATGTAATGGTCGACGAGAACGATTTTTCCCATTTTTTCCAATGGTTTGATTTGTTCTTCGCTTGCATCACTTCCGATTATTAGGTAGCCGTCAAAATTTTTCTGTGGTATTCTTTCTAACATAACAACAGTTGTATTAAAGCGGAAGAACTCTTCATTATCATTTATTGAACTGAGCACAACATCGTAAAAAACACCAACTTCGCTCGCTAACAAATTTGCGATCCTCTGGCTTATTACAACTGCCACGTGGAATAATCTTTTGCTGGCGAGTGCACGTGCAGAAATCTGCGGTTTATAACCAAGTTTTCTCATTGCTTGCCATACTTTAAGACGTGTTTTTTCCGAAACATATCCACTATTATTTAGCACTCTTGAAACTGTGGCTGTCGAAACTCTTGCCATTTTAGCCACTTCTTCGATAGTTGCCATCTTATCACCTCGTTGTGTAATCCTTTTCATATTTATTATACATTTCACAGATATTATTTCAATTAACGTAATATATAACAAAACAGAGCAATCTTAAGCCAGAACAAGAATGGGTTTTATAATAAGCTTTATATAGAATATATTTAGACTTGTCGGGTTTTTTACCCGCTTTAGTGAATGGAATATTTATATGTAATCGTTTCCATAAAAACCTCAAAAATTATACAATGCAATAACGAAAGGCCGTCAGAGAGTCATAGTGGTTGATTTTTATCTAATTGGTTTTTGCTGCGTATTCGAAGTATGAATTTGACCGAGCACAATAGCAATAATCCAATAAGAGTTCCAAAAATTGCACCTGATATATCTATCATGACATCGTTTATTGAAGACCCACGCTGAAAAAATTGCTGGCTATATTCATCAAAAGAAGCAACTAAGGAAGGTAATGATATGCCTATCAAAAGAGCAGATAGAAGTTTTCTGGTATAAAGAAAACCGAATTCAAAAGAAATAATACCCAGAAAAAAATAAAGTCCAAAGTGAGCACTTTTCCTAACAAACTCAATAGTTGTGGCTCTATATTTACCAAACCAGAGAATAGTGAAAAATTTTCTCAATTTAATAAACAATTCTGTGTCTGAAAAATCAAAAGTTCTGTCCAATTTCTTCAATATGTTGTAAGCAAAATTTGCCTGTCTTGCCGATTCATCTGGAAACCTTGTGGAAAAATAGAATATCAATCCAATCCACAAAGTGAACGCCACGAAAAAAATTATCGATAGCCATTTTCTCAAGCTCTCACTTCCATTACTGCTTGGTTAGGGCATTCTCTAAAGCTTTAAGTAAAGCCTTGGTGCTTACAGTGGCACCAGTCACGGCATCTATTCTTAGAGATTGGTTTTTCAAAACTCTACTGATTACTTCATCGTTTAACTGCTTGTACGCATTCATGTCTATGAACCCAGATTTCTTATTGAGAATCTCTATGTTCTTTATTTCCCCGCCGGATACAATTACCCTAACCATGTACTGCCATCGTCCACTTGCATACTGCCCAAGATATTCTCCATCTTTGATCTGGGATAAATCTATATCTTTGATCTCTATTTTCTTGATCTGGTTCATACCCCTGTTGAAAATTAACACGAACAAGGTAGCTGAGATCAAAACACAGACTATCACCATTATAACAATTTTGAAAAAACGCCTCATGACGAATCACCTCACAGAGTATGGTTTCTCACAAAATAGCTGACCAGAACTGTTAAAAGAGCTATCAATAGGACTGTGCAAAAGGTCTTTGACAAAACCTTTCTTTCCTCCTTGCATAGACTTTTTGAAAATGAAATGTATACTCTTTCGTTATTGTCAATTGTACGAGAAAAGCAACGATAATCAACAAGGCAGGTAAAGAAGCGAGAAAACTATTTTCCACAAGACAGGTATTTGAAAAAACGGCGGCTGTGCCGCCGCTCGTTCTTTCTCAAATTATTCCCTTATCGCCAATATTTGTGCACATACTCCCTCATTCTCAAGCACACTGTTGTCTGATGTTCCGCCGACAATAATTGTGTACATACCCGGTTCTACAATCCATTCATGAACAGTTTCATCAAAATAAGCTAAGTCCCTACTGTCAATTACAAATGTTATCTGTTCGGATTCTCCGGGGTTTAGTAACTTTGTTTTTGCAAACCCTTTGAGCTCTTTGTAAGGTCTTGCAATCGAACTGTCATTTGCTCTCACATAGAGTTGAACTACTTCCTTACCAGCCATTTCACCAATATTTCTTACTGATACTGTGACCGTTATTTTCTCATTTTTGTTTGAAATATTGAATATCTTATTGCTCAATAATATTGATTCGTAGCTGAACTTTGTATAGGAAAGCCCATAACCAAATGGATACTTGACTTTTTCTGGATGTAAATCATAATAACGATATCCAACATATATATCTTCACTATAGGTCATTTCAACAGTATCTGTTTTTGGCATAGTCCCATACGTTGGTGCATACTCGTATTTCACCGGCCAGCTGTCAACCAGTTTTCCTGATGGGTTAGTCTTTCCAACTAATATATCTGTTACAGCAGTAGCCCCATAGGTTCCAGGAAGTCCGATATAAAGAATTGCATCCACATAATCATCCCAGTCATCGACTTCGATTGGCAAAGCAACATTCAACAGAACTACAACCTTTTTTCCTAAGTCGTGATATGCTTCAGAAACATTTCGAATCATACCAAACTCTTCCTCTGTTAATTTCATGCTTTCGGGTGTGTTATCTGCTCCTTCTGTTCCAGGTCTGCCAATCAATATAAGAGCAACATCGGAATTTTCAGCTGCATAGATAGCATCTTTCTTACTCATTTTCTCACCGAGGTAATCTCCATTTTCTGTTTTTTGAAGAACATTTAATCCGCCAGATGTCAAAGCTTCAACAAGGGTGACAACTTCCTCAAAATCTACAACAACAGCCGCGCTGCCTCCTCCTTCAAAGTACATTCCTTTTATAGGACTTCCCCACCCTGATGGCAATTCTGATTTGTAGGCTAATTGACCTATTAAAGCAACTGTGTTTACATCTTTCAAAGGTAACGTATAGTCATTTTTGAGGAGAACAATGCCTTCCAATGCCGCTTCTTTTGACAGTGCAGCATGCTTGTTCGCTAAGGAAGGATCGAGTTTCTGTCGGGCTGCGAATACAGATTTATCGTATATCTGTTTTTTGAAAGTATCGGTTTTGATTACAATCTTCAAAATAGCTGCTATAGCTCTATCAAGATCTTTTTGCGAAATTATTCCTTGATTTATGGCTTCTTTCAAACTATCCGGTCCTGGGAGCCGTGTTTCACCACCCGGTGTGTTCAAATCAAAACCATATTTGTAGGCAACGGGATTGTGGTAAGCACCCCAATCTGACATGAGTAGGCCTTTGAATCCGAAAACATCTTTCAGCATTTTGTTGAGGTATTCATTCTCTGTACACCAGGTCCCGTTGACCTTGTTGTATGCGCCCATGGCAGCCCAGGGATCTGCTTCTTCAATAGCTATCTCATAACCACGCAGGTATATTTCTCTGAGAGCTCTTTCAGAGATTATTTCATTGATATTCATTCTGTTGTTTTCCGCATTGTTGGCGGCGTAATGCTTCATTGTGGCTCCAACACCGTTTTCTTGTAGTCCTTTTATCCATGCGGCGGCTATCTTGCCTGTAACGTGTGGATCTTCTGAGTAATATTCAAAAACACGGCCACCCAGTGGGTCTCTATGAATGTTCATGCCTGGCCCAAGCATAATATCAATGCCGTAGTATTTTGCCTCACTGGCAATAGCCGCACCTATTTTTTCAACAATTTCTTCATTCCAGGTTGAAGCAAGCATCATAGGATTTGGCCACGCAGTTGCTTCATGGCCGCCGCTTCCCAACATTCCCAAACGAAGCCCGGCAGGTCCATCAGCAAGTTCCATGCTTGTTATACCAAGTCTTGGTATTGCATAAGTATTACCTGCTGCCCCAAGTTGAGAAGTTGCAGCGCCCCAAACCATGCGGACTTTTTCATCAAGCGTCATTTCCAAGATGACTTTCTCAATCACGTAATCAATGTTAGCATTTGGTTTCAACACATCTGTCAATAAGATCAAGTTGGGGTTTTCTCTGTACTCAAATGTTGCAACATAGCTATCCGGTGATCCATCATCTTTTACTGCTATTGCTTTAATCACATTTAATTTTCCTCTTTCAAGAATTATAGGATCTGTATATTTATTGCTATGGCGTGTTGGTTCGCTTCCATCAGTGGTGTAATATATTGTTGCTCCTGGCGTGGTAGTTGAAAGGACTATTTTTTCAGGAAGTTGTTTCCATTCTCCAGCACCAGGAGAAACCTTTGGTGCCATAACTCGTATCAAATAATTATAAGTAACAACATCGCTTGGTTCCATTCCATTTTTGACCGCAGCTACCTTCAAAGTCATAGAAGTATTGATGTTTATGTACCACCTTAAAGTTCGGCGTGTACTGGAAGTTAATGGATCAGTTCCGTCTGTTGTGTAATATACAACTGCACCGGGCGTTTCAACATTCACAAAAGCAAATTGAGGAAAATCATATGTCCCGCTCTCAACCGAGACTATTGGCGTTGACACCTTTTCAGCACTGAATGAAACAGTAGCTATGAACACCAATAAGAAAATCCAGACTTTTTTTCCCACAATCAACACCTCCTGGCTATTTAATAGAGATTTAGTAAATTTTCACCTCCTTCTGTAAAGGTTGTCCCCAACGCAGGGCACTTAAATAATGTTTTGATTATTTATCTTTCTGAAAAAGATTTATTTCTAACGTAGATTAAATTAAAGTTTACATAAAAAAGCAAATATAAATATGCTCGGAAACAAATTGTTTTGAAATATATATCGTGGGATTACCTTAATATAATTTCTTTTCGAACATTTTTGTATATTTTCTAAGAATATCTACGTTTTTTAATCTTTCCCCGGTTATCGGTATTTATCTGTAACAAGATTTCAGTGTGTAATCCGGATCAATCAGGTTTTTCCTGTTCAATTTGTGAAAATTGAAGAAACAGGGAGAAATCTGGAGCTAAATGGAGAACACTCGCATATTTTGCACTTTGAAATCAGATTTTGTGGAAGATGAGACTGTAAAAGAAGTAAACTCCAGTTGCTTTTATATGTTAAATCTGCTTTAGTATATCCAGGAAAATCTTTTTTAGAAAGATATTTTACAGCTGAGATATGTCAGGGGAGTGTCTATATGTCGAGTTCAAAAAAGATCGATCCCAGGAGTATGAAAAGACTTAATAAACAGTTGATTTTACGGCATTTGATTGAGCGTGGACCTCGCAGTCGAATAGAATTGGTAGCAATGACTGGACTGGCTAATAGTGCTATTTGGAGAATAACTGAAGAACTGATTCAGGAGGGATTGATTGAACAAAAAGGGTATTTTATGAGAACCAATACAAAGAGGGCATCCGTTTATGGTCCAACGAAGGCTTTTGCAACTTCTTTGATAATAGATGTTCAGGTTTTACAGACAACGGTTGCCCTTGGTTTTCTGGATGGAAGTTGGGAGATAATAAGCAGTTTTCCAACAAATGGTTTTGAAGAGTTTCTGAATAATATTGATTCAATAATGAATTCAAAACTTTTTGATGAGAGGCTGAGAAAGGGAAAAACAAGAATGGTTTTTTCGCTCCCGGGCATCGTTGATGGCAAAAATTGCACATTGCTGTACGCCCCAAATCTGAAATGGCACAACGTAGATTTCCGAGAGCATTTTGCCAGATATGGCTTTGAGATCCTGATTGATAACGATTCTAATTTATCTCTACTTGGTGAATCATTTTTTGCGAAAGATATTAAGAATTCTAACAACGCTTTCTTTTTTTATCTCGGTGAAGGTGTTGGAGGAGCTTTATTGATAAATTCAAATATTGTTAAGGGCAGTAATTTTGCAGCTGGCGAGATTGGTCATTCTATTTTAATGGTGAAAAATACAATTTTTGAAGTTGAAGAACTGCTTTCAATTTCAAAACTGGTAAGTATGTTTGAGCAAACAACCGGTGAGAACTTAGAAGGAAGCTTAAAGGAAAGATTTGATGCAATTGTGAGATTTTGGCTCGCTGGAGATAAAACAACACACCAGCTTATAGATGATTTTCTGAAAAATCTTGTTATAACGATCAGAAATATTGGATATTTCATGAATCCCGAAATAATTGTATTTGGGGGAGCAGTTAGCAATCTTTGGGAAACCTTTGGTTCTTTTATTGAAAAAGAGCTTCTGCAAATAGATATTTATGGATTTTTAAGGAACATAAAATTTAGAGACACAATTTTCAAGAGTGTTTCGCCATCTCTTCCAGGTTGCAATATTACAGCGATAAACAAAATTCTGGAGGATATGAATAATGCTTAACTTTTTAAAAGGGGAGGTGTTTGTATGTTTCGTAAGATGTCTTTGCTTGTAGTAATGCTTTTAGCAGTTGCAGTTTTCGCGGCAAAAATTGAGATTTTCAGCTGGTGGACAGCTGGTGGGGAAGCAGAAGGGTTGCAGGAGCTGTTCAACATTTTTAGCAAAGCAAATCCGGGTGTAGAGATCATCAACGCAACGGTTGCTGGGGGTGCTGGTGCTCAAGCTAAAGCCGTTCTCAAAACAAGAATGCTTGGAGGAGATCCACCAGATACCTTCCAGGTACATGCTGGACACGAACTTATTGACACGTGGGTGAAAACAGGATTCATGGAACCTATTACCTTCCTCTACAAGCAGGAAGGCTGGGACAAAGCAATGCCAAAAGGCATTCTTGATATTGTTTCTTACAACGGCGAGTTGTGGTCAGTCCCTGTCAATATTCACAGAGCAAATGTACTGTGGTACAACAAAGCAATTTTCGACAAATACGGTTTGAAACCACCAACAACTTTCGAAGAATTCTTCCAGGTTGCGGACGTTCTCAAATCTCACGGAGTCATACCATTTGCACTTGGAACAAAAGATGGATGGGAAGCAGCTCATGCTTTTGAGACAGTTTTGATAGGTAAACTCGGTGCAGAAGGCTACAAAGGTTTGTGGACAGGAGAGACGAAATGGTCTGATCCGCGAGTTACTGATGCGCTTGAAACCTTTGCAAAAATGCTAACCTATGTGAACCCAGACCATTCTGCCAGAACCTGGGACGAAGCCTGTGCGTTAATTGCCGAAGGAAAAGCTGCAATGAATATAATGGGTGACTGGGCAGTTGGATATTTTTATGCAAAGAACTTCAAAGATTTTGGCTGGACTCTGGCACCTGGCAATGCAGGAATTTTTGATGCTCTGTCTGACAGCTTTGGCTTGCCTAAGGGTGCAAAAAATAGAGATACTGTGATAGCTTTCCTCAAAGTTCTTGGGTCAAAAGAGGGTCAGGTGGCGTTCAATCTTAAAAAAGGATCCATACCGGCAAGAACAGATGTTGACAAAAGTTTATTTCCTGAGTATCAGAGATCCGCTATGGATGATTGGCTAAAACATGAAATTGTTCCAAGTGTTATGCACGGAGCGGCAGCTTCGGAAGGATGGGTAACTGAATTCAAAGATGTTATATCTCTGTTTGTCGCCCGCCCAGATGTAAAGGTAACGCAAAAAGCTCTGATAAATATTGCTATTTCGCAAGGTGTTGCACAGTAAAAACGGGGAGGCTCTCCTCCCCGCTTCTTAAAGCGGAGGTATTCACTATGAAAAAAGATAAACTTATATCCATACTTTTTGTTCTTCCTTCTCTTGTTCTTGTTGGGATTTTTGTTTACATTTTTATAGGATGGACTTCATGGGTATCTCTTGTAAACTGGAGAGATATTTTCCCTGATTTCACTTTTGTTGGATTGCAGAACTACGGCCGATTGTTTCAAAATTTTCGATTCGTCACGTCGCTTAAAAACACAGCGGTTTTCACTGTTTTATTTCTTGTTTCGAGTATTTTTATTGGGTTATTGTTAGCCATTTTACTGGACAGAAAAGTGCGATTTGAAGGGGTTTTTAGAACAATTTATTTATTTCCAATGGCTATTTCTTTTGTAGTAACAGGCGTGGTGTGGAGGTGGATACTTAATCCTGGACCCGGTGGAGAAAGTGTAGGATTGAATTTGCTGTTTGAGAAGATAGGATTATCTTTTTTGAAAAGTGGATGGTATACTGATCCAAATATAGGAATTAAAGCAGTTGTTATAGCGGCAACCTGGCAGATGTCGGGTTATGTTATGGCTATGTATTTAGCAGGAATAAGGGGAATACCGTCAGAATTGTACGAGGCTGCACAACTTGATGGTGCAAACACTTTCCAACTTTACAGACATATTGTTATACCTCTTTTAAGACCTATAACTCTGGGTGCTGTTATCATACTTGGCCATATTTCTTTGAAAATTTTTGATCTGGTTTTTGCAATGACTGGTAGTGGCATTGGTTTTTCTTGCGATGTTCCCGCACTTTTTATGTATGATACTACTTTTAGAGGAAATTACTTTTCTCAGGGTGCTTCTGTTGCTGTGATCCTCCTGCTATCAGTTGCAGTACTGGTTGTGCCATATTTAATATACAGTATGAGAACGGAGGTAAGAAGATGAAATTACCGAGAATTCTCTTATATGCTGTTCTGATACTATTTGCGCTTTTCTACTTAATGCCTGTTTATGTTCTTTTTACCACAAGTATGAAAAGCTTCCAAGAAGTTAGCCTGAAAGATATGTGGAACCTTCCGAAATCTCTAAGCTTTCAAAGTTTTGCCCGAGCATGGAAAGGTGATCCATCGCGCGGATTGAGAGGACTTTCTGTGAATTTTATGAACAGTATTTACTTGGTTGTGCCTGCAACATTAATATCCGCTCTGCTTGGTTCGATGAATGGTTATGTGCTCACTAAATGGAAATTTAAAGGGTCAAATTTAATTTTCGCACTGATTTTGTTTGGTATGTTTATACCATATCAGAGTATCCTTATACCTCTTGTCCAATTTCTACAAAAAACAAAACTTTATGGATCAATACCCGGGTTGATATTTGTTCATTGTGTTTACGGTCTCCCGATAACAACGCTGATTTTCAGAAATTACTATTCTACAATTCCATCAGACATAGTAGAGGCAGCAAAAATTGACGGAGCTGGCTTTGCAAAGATATATGCAAAAATAATTGTTCCGGTTTCTATGCCAGCATTTGCAGTGGTCATGATCTGGCAATTTACATCCATCTGGAATGATTTTCTTTTCGGATTAATTGTCACGCCGAACCCATCTGTGCAACCAATAACCGTGGCTTTAAATAATCTCGCCGGAAGTTATTTCGTTGAATGGAATATACAAATGGCTGGCGCCTTGATAACTGCGCTGCCGACATTGCTTGTATACATTTTTCTCGGTCGCTTTTTCATGCGCGGTTTACTTGCAGGTAGTTTAGCTGGAACATAAAGCGGGTGCGATCTTACCCGCTTCGTTTCAGCAACCCTTTTTTCTTCGCGTATTTTTCTACGTAATTGAAGACAACTATGCCTGCCGGCAAAAGTATAACACCGAGAAACAACAATGGTTTTATCTCCTGAAACAGTTGATTGCTGTTTGCACCATTTAGTATGGCGGCTCTCATGCCCCTGAGTGCATAAGTGGCAGGTGATAAAGCAGCAACTTTTTGCATCCATTCGGGTAGAACATCTATTTCGTAATAAACACCAGAAAACATAAGCAGAAGTGCTTGAAAAATGTGAACCACCTGAACGCCTTTTTCAGGGGAAATCAGTGGCAATACAGCACCAGCAACCCCGAGTCCTATAAACGAAATCGAGGCTGTTGCTAAAACAAGACCGGCGCTGGCAAAATTTGCTTCACTCAGATTCAGTTTGAACAGTAAAGAGACAAATACCAAGATTAGTCCACTTCTTAAAACACCATACATAACGCTGAAAAAACATACACTCAAAAGATGTGTTATTCGCTTTACAGGAGCCATGAAAGTGTATTCTATGGTATCTTCCCATCTTTCCCATGCAACTGTTTCAGCGACTATTTCAAACAGTACAGAAAGATATCCCCATAGAATTGATCCAATAAGCATATACATGATTAAATAATTTACATCAACCGTTGCTCCAAAACTAACCGCACCTTTGCCAATAAACCCCATCGTGACTGTATTAGCTATTGTGTAAGCAAAAAAAACTATCTCCCACTTCCAATACCTTTTTATCAGGTTGAAATTACGCTCTATAAAAGCTAAAGCAGCTCTCAATTCGTGAACAATGAACTCCATCAGACCACCTCCAGATCTATCTGTTCAAAATTTTCTCCGGTGTATTCGAAGAATACAGTCTCAAGTGACGCGTTTGGATACTTCTTTCTAAGGTTTTCCACGAGCTTTTTTGGTTCGCCTATGACAACCAGTTTTCCCTTATGGATGATCATTATTCTGTGACATAATTTGTACGCCTCATCCATATCATGCGTAGAAAGAAGTATGGTGCTTCCTTCTGTGCTTGCCTTGTGGACAAGTTCCTGAACCTCACGTTTGGCTCTTGGATCAAGCCCGGTTGTTGGTTCATCCAGAAGCAGCAAGCTCGGTTTGGTTAAAAACGCTCGAGCAATAGAAACCTTCTGTTGCATCCCGCGGGAAAAATCCTCTATAGGATCTTTCAACCTCGAATGATTGAATCCTATTGAAGCCATCAATTCGTGTATCTTTTTTAAAGCATATTTTTTGGAAAGTCCATAAATTCCTGCCGAAAAGAAGAGGTTTTCATATGCGGACAATTTTTTGAAAAAACTTGCTTCCACCGATACACGATGAATCAGTTTTCTAACCTTTTCTGGTTCCTTATTCACGTCGTGCCCGAAAACTTTTATACTACCTTCATCGGGAATAAGAAGCGTTGCTATCATTCTTATGAGGGTTGATTTTCCTGACCCATTTGGTCCAAGTATTCCAAATATCTCTCCTTTTTGCACGTCAAAAGACATGTTTTCGATTGCTTTCACGACTTCGCCTTTTTTTCTCTTGAAAAATTTACTGACATTTTTGACAGATACTGCTAACATGGGCTCACCTCTCTTACAATAAAAAAGGGGTTGTGCACCTTGCACAACCCCTTGTATTTTGACAAGTTTATTTTTAGGAATCTTCCAGGGCTTTTGCAAGGTGTTTTAACATTATGAACTCGAAACGATACATTGTTTTTCTCACCTTGCATGCCCCCTTTCCTGAGATCCAAAAATCGCTATGTGCTATTCTACAATACTTTCAGGAAAAATGCAAGTACTGTTTTTCAGGGCAACACGCAATTTTTTACACTTGCTTGACGATTATAATTTCGTGTATTATATTCAATGGTAATTTTCTTAAACAATCAGGGAGGCTTTCGATGAAAAAAATAGTCTTCGTATTTTTGCTTGTCACTGTACAGATTTTTGCTATTGATATGGATCGTTCTTTGGAGATCTACAGAACTCTGGTTGATAATTACGCTGAAGGAAATTATTCGGATGAGTTTTTGTCGTTCGTGAACAGAGAGATCAAAAACCTGTCACTTTATAGATATTACAGACTGTTGATTGCTGGAAGTATTGATAAACGTGAAGCGACTCCGGATGTTGGGGATTATCTGGGCGTGATGTATGATCATGTTCAGGCAGACGATGAAGATCAAAAGCTTGCTTATGCGCTTTTTCTTTCATATCTTGTTTCACAAATGGAAAAGAGTAATTTGAGCGTGGATGTTATAATGAAGAACAACGCTTTTATTAAATTTTTTAGCTCTTACAGAGATATCCTTAGCAAGGAGGCAAGAACATTTTTCACATGGATAATATGTTACAAATTGGGTTTAACAGACACAGCTCCTCCTGTGGAGACTGCCAGGATAACATCTATAGATAGTGTAACCTATTCATTTCAACCACCCGAAGATTTACCGCACATAAAAGATCTGAGTCGTTTTTACTATTCGGATCCATCTGTTGTGCAATCTGTTGAAGATGCTGTCAAAAGAATATTGGATAACTTCTCGAAAGATCCGAGTCGCCTGTCAGCTTATATAAATAGAGAAGCTGCTTTCCTTGCAAGAGACATATCCAAACCAGTAACTACTTTTCAAGCTGAAGTTGCACAAAATGCGGTTTTGACGACGCCAAAAAATGTAAATCTCTGGTGGATTCGATATATTGTTTATATTGTATTTATCGTAGTGGCCTTGAGATATAGAAAGCTTTTTACTGCAGCTCTTTCATTTATTGCCTCAGTAGAAACGATCTACCTGTTGTTGTTTTTTGATTTTCTTTCCTCCTCTGATTCACTCATTTATGGTATTCTGGCGGTTTTTGGCTTCGTACTGGCTTTTATTTTGTCGCTGAGAACTGCGTTCAGAAAGAAAAGATTTTTAGACCTGTCCATTGCTACTGCAATAATTCTTTTTATCTTTATCCCATTTGTACCGGAAAGTAAGGAGCTTTCCATGGAAAACTATGATCTTAGAAATTCCGTTTATTACAGTTTGTTAAAGAAAGATCTTTTTCAAGACGAATTATCCAAAATCTCGTATTTTGTTCGTGATCTGTCGTCTGTTTTGTATGTCAGCATGGATGAAACCAAGACTGTTCTCAACGATGTAGCTGATGTTTTGCAGAAAGCCAGAAACCTCGAAGCTATAGATGAGATATCTGTGAATGAAAGCCTTTATCTATTATTTTCTAATAAAATTGCCTTCTACAATTCTGATAATTTCATGCAAAGAACGAAGCTGTTTTCTGGTTTGGCACAAGATCTTGGAACTTATGTTGCAGACGAGAAAAGTCGAAAATCTGAATTCGAGTCTGCGTACAGAGATTTCTCGACGCACGTGAAAAGGATTATGACTTATTCTGCCGATTATTTGAGAAAAGATTTTGCCGATTATATAGAACAACTCTTTTCGATGAAATATCCAATACTCTCAAATATAGCACCAAAGCTTTCTTTACATGATTACATTAGCACCGAAGTCAAGAAACCAAGTATACCTTTGAGCAGAGAAAAAACAGCTCTTTCGATTGCTCTGGCTGCGATGTTTGTATTTTTTATGACTAAGATATCTGGAGCGAAAGTCAGTTTCTTTCCATCACTTATTCTGGCTATTTTTTCAATAGTAAAATGGTTTTCTGCCAGAAGCATGGAGGTGTTTGTCGAACAGGGTCTACCAACACTTGTGTTGAAGGAATCAGGCTGGTTTAATCCTGGTATATTTTTTATCGCAGTTCTTATTTTTGGTGTTAACCTGTTCAAACTTTTCAGAAAGGGGGCGGATGTTTTATGAAAAAACTACTGGTGTTATCGTTGTTGATGGGGCTTGTAGTCTTCGCAATGGCATTCAAGGTTATCATGGTTACGGACGTAGGTGGCCTCGGCGACAAATCTTTTAACGATGGAACATGGGAAGGTGCTTTAATAGCAGCGAAAGAGATAGGAGCAGAGGCTCAGGTTATTCAGTCGTACGAACAGGCAGATTATATTCCAAACCTTACTAAAGCGGCTCAGCAAGGTGATGTTGTCTTCGCGGTTGGGTTTATGATGACTGATGCACTTTTCAAGGTTGCAAAGCAATTCCCGGAGACGTATTTCGTCGGAATTGATATTACTCCACCCGAGGGACAGGATTTACCAAATGTTGTTTGTTACATCTTCAAAGAAGAGCAAGCGGGGTTTTATGCTGGTTACATTGCTGCGGCCATGACATCAACCGGCAAGATTGGCTTTGTTGGAGGTATCCCAATACCGCCAGTTGAAAGGTTTAGATATGGATTCGAAGCTGGAGCAAAAACTTATTCAACACTTCATAAGAAAAAAGTGGATGTTCTGAAAGGTTACACGAATGATTTTGAAGATCCTAAAAAAGGAAAGGATCTCACACTTGCACAGTATGCTCAGGGAGCCGACATAGTTTTTCTTGCAGCTGGTGCCTGCGGCAATGGTGGCATAGAAGCAGCGAAAGAGAAAATGACAGCACTTGTAGGATCTGACAAACTTGTAGATATAATTGATTACTATGCAAAGAATAAAAAAGGATATTTTGCAATAGGTGTGGATGTTGACCAGGATTACATGGCACCAGGCGTCGTTCTATGCAGCGCCACAAAAGGAATATCCTCTGCCGCTTATTATGGTGTCAAAGCTGCCTGGGAAGGAACTTTTGAGGGAGGTTTAAAAGTTCTTGGTGTTAAAGAAAATGGTGCTGGTGTTAGCCCGATGAAATACACCAAAGGTATGGTTGCAAATTCTGTGATCGCTGAACTTGAATATCTAACAAAGCTTATCAAAGATGGAAAGATAATCATTCCAGATACGGAGGATGCTTTGAAAGCTTTTCAGGTTCCTGAGATAACATTTCCATTTTGATACTTAAAGGGGGCAAGATTGCCCCCTTTGAGCTTTTGGAGGTTAGATTGTGGAAAAAGCTGTTGAAATGATAGAGATTGTCAAGCAATTTCCTGGTGTTCTTGCCAATGATCATGTGAATCTCACTGTAATGAAGGGTGAGATTCATGCAATTGTCGGGGAGAATGGTGCAGGAAAAACAACCCTGATGAACCAGCTGTATGGTTTACTGAGGCCAGATTCCGGACAGATAAAAATCTTCGGGAAAACAGTTTCTTTTAAAGGACCTCGAGATGCAATAGCAATAGGAATAGGAATGGTTCATCAACATTTTATGCTTGTCAACAATTTAACAGTTGCTGAAAATGTGGTGCTTGGTTCTGAAACCACACGTGGTATACTGTTCGACTTAAAGAGAGCGCAAAAGGAAGTTGATCAACTATCACGTTCTTATGGTTTGATAGTTGACCCAACTGCAAAGATAGAAGATCTTCCTGTAGGAATGCAACAGAGGGTAGAAATAATCAAGACACTTTACCGTGGAGCAGAAATCCTGATACTTGATGAACCCACAGCTGTTCTTACTCCCCAAGAAACTGAGGAACTTTTTAATATATTGAGAAGGCTTCGAGAAAATGGGAAAACCATTGTTTTTATTTCACATAAATTGAATGAAGTAATGGAAATAAGCGATAGAATAACTGTAATGAGGCAAGGGCGGGTAACAGGAGTTCTAAACAAAAACGAAACAAATGCAAGGGAAATAGCCCGTTTGATGGTTGGTAGGGATATAGTTTTCACTGTTCAAAAGCCGCCAGCGAAACCATCAGATGTCGTGCTTAGGGTCGAAAATCTCTGGGTAAAGGATTACAGAAAACTTGATGCTGTCAAGGGCATTAGTTTCGAAGTTAGAGGCGGAGAAATTTATGGGATAGCAGGCGTGGCGGGGAATGGCCAGACAGAGCTTGTAGAAGCACTAACTGGTTTGAGAAAACCAGAAAGAGGGAGAATTTTTCTTCTTGGCGAAGATGTTACAGGAAAAACAGTAAAGGACCTCAGAGAAAGTGGCATGGCTCATATTCCAGAGGACAGGCACAGGTATGGATTGGTACTTCAATATCCTGCCTATTACAATATGATACTTGGCAGACATTACAAGCCTCCTTTTGCAAAAAGTGATTTTCTGAACCTTAAAGAAATACAGAGTTTTTCAAGAAGAGTTTTCTCGCAATTCGATATCAGACCAAACAATATAAAAATGGCCGGTATGAACTTTTCTGGTGGGAATCAACAAAAATTGGTAGTAGCCAGAGAAATGAGCGCTAAGCCTAAAATTATAGTAGTTTCACAACCAACACGCGGACTGGATGTGGGTGCGATAGAATTTATCCACAAAGCGCTTGTAGAGTTGAGAGATACAGGAGTCGCAATATTGCTTATTTCGATGGAACTCGATGAAATTATGTCCCTCAGTGATAGAATAGCGGTCATGTACGCTGGTCAGATAATGGGTGAAGTGCGTCCCGAAGAAGTAACTATTGAAGAAATTGGATTGATGATGGCAGGACACAAATTTGAAGAAATCAGGAGGTAAGAAAATTGAACAGTAAAGTTTGGGCTTTCATCGTACCAGCGGTTTCAGTGTTAATAGCGCTATTGATATCATCTGTCATCATAATGTTAATAGGTCAAAATCCGATAACTGCATATGCTGCCCTTTTCAAAGGAGCATTTGGATCAAAACTGGCAATAGCTTCAACAATTGTTAAAACTACTCCGTTAATTTTGACTGGGTTGGCAGTTGGATTTGGATTCAGGGCAGGCTTGTTCAACATAGGAGCGGAAGGTCAAATGATTGTAGGAGCGATGATAGCAACAGCATTTGCAATAAATATAAGCTGGATGCCGGCAGTCTTTGCAATTCCATTGACAATGATAGTTGGTATGCTTGCAGGAGCAGGATATGCTGCAATAGCTGGCATTTTGAAAGCAAAGACAGGCGCTCATGAGGTTGTGACGACAATCATGCTAAATTGGATAGCTGAATATTTGTCAACTTATGTTGTCACTGTACCGATGGGTGTTGGACTGGGAACACCCAAAAGCCCGGAAATAGCCAACTCAGCCAAATTACCTCCAATTATGACTGTTCAGGCTACAGAATTGACTTCTGGAATAATTGTGGCTGTCTTGGCAGCAATAGTTATGTATATAGTACTTGAGAAGACAACAAAAGGATATGAATTGAAAGCTACCGGTTTCAATATCTATGCTGCCGAGTATGGAGGAATAAGCATATCACGGAATATCGTGCTTGCCATGGCAATTAGTGGAGCTCTATCTGGTTTGGCTGGAACACTTGAAGTTATGGGGGTTCATCACAGATTTCTTGGTACCCTGTCTGGTGGGAAGGGATTTGATGGTATCTCGATCGCACTTATTGGGCAAAATAATCCTATTGGTATCGTCTTTGCAGCACTTCTTATGGGATCGTTAAGAACAGGATCAAATGAGATGCAGTTTGTCGGGGTACCCAAGCACATCATTCTCATTGTGCAGGCCATAGTTATATTTCTTGTAGCTGCTGATAGAATTGTCAGAACGATTCTTATTAGAAAAAAGAAGGTGATGTCACAGTGAGGATCTTTCAAGCACTCGTTGATATATTTGCTAATCCAGCATTTTATAAACTTACTTTGACAGCTGCAACGCCATTTATTTTTGCATCGCTTGGTGGGGTTTTCAGCGAAATAACAGGTGTTGTTAATATAGCTTTAGAGGGCATTATGCTTATGGGAGCATTTGTATCTGTGGTTTTTACTTATCTTACGGGTAATGCTTGGCTAGGAGTGTTATTTGCGGTGATTGTTGGATTGGGTATGGCCTGGCTACATGCCTGGGCAAGCATTAAATGGAGAGGCAATCAAATCGTTTCCGGTACGGCTTTAATACTTCTGGCTCAAGGCGTAACTGGTTTTCTTATGGAACCAATTTTCGGTAGGCCAGGCCAAACAGATATAGTTGGTAAAATCCAGGAACTTCGCATACCGTTGTTTATGAAAAATGATTTTCTGGCCCGATCGATCGGAGAGCTCAGTCCCATGATATATATGGCTTTTGGTTGCGTTGCCCTGGCATGGTTTTTGATATATAAAACTAAATTAGGATTGAGAATGAGGGCAGTTGGAGAAAATCCCGAAGCGGCTGATACGCTTGGAGTAAATGTTTATCTGATAAGGTACTTTGGTGTGCTTATGAGCGGTGTTATGGCAGCCCTTGGTGGGGCATTTTTAAGTGTGGGAGAAGTAGGTAATTTCAGAGAATTAATGACCGGCGGAAGAGGATTCATAGCACTTGCCGCTATGATTCTTGGCAACTGGAATCCTATTGGAGCAATGTGGGCAAGTTTGTTGTTTGGTTTTTCTGAAGCATTTGCCAATCAGCTTCAAAGTAGCCCGTTACTTCATGTTGCTTCCTCAACTAAACCATTGTTTAATATGTTTCCTTTCATTGTGACACTGATAGTTATTGCTGGATTTATAGGTAGAACACGTTCTCCAGCAGCAGATGGGGTACCTTATGAAAAGTGAGGTGTTTTTGTGAGGACAATTTTGGTAATTTTGATGATTTCTATACCATCTTTTCTCTTTGCAACCTCCTGGATAATTGGTGGAGGAATGGTATTTGGGGATTTGAGTGGATGGAATTTATCAACAGGACTTGTAGATAATTCGTATTCAGTTGAAGCTGGGCTGAATTTCGACATAGGTAAAACAATAGAAGGTTCTTCTGTTAATCTTTACAATTTCGAATTTCTCGCTAAAATACCGCTTTACAGGATAGATGGTTTTCAGTTAGGACCATCTGTGGCTCTGAAGTATGGAAATTATCCGATTGATCAATCTTCCACAGATACAACAATAAAATCTGGCTTTTCGGCAGGTTTTTATGGATCATATCGTCTGGAAAATTTACTTTTTGACTTTGGATTTCTCTATCCTGTGATTGATGAATTTGATTTTGTTCATTCTCTATATGCATCCGTTAAATTTTTCGTCAACCCTCCGGAAAAAGGATTCATAGATCAATTGTTTATTGGGTGTGACTTCCTCATGGGGAGAATTCGCATCATGGTTGGTTTGATTGAACCTTTTTAATAATTTCAAATTTGATTTCATCACCGTCTTTTAATTCGTCTACGAATGATGCTGGCTTTCCATTGAGAAAAATCTTATAATCTTTGAATTCATCAATATTCAGCTGAATTTCAGCCAGAGCATCTGCCACTATTGGTTGCCAGTATATCTGTTCTATTTGCATGCCGTCTTGTAATTCTTTATCGCGGCTTGTATATTCACCGTTCACTTTTACAGCATCGTTTTTTGGTTTCAACTTAATTGTTTTGCCGTTGAAAATTATCTCGAAAATCTTATCTTGCTTATGAAGAATATCGTCAATCTTTACTTTGCGGCCTTCGAAAATATATCGTTGCTCTTTATCGTTTTCTACAAAATTAACGAGATTCAGAACCATTTTCTTAACAGATCTCGTCTCATTGTTTAAAGTGTAACTCACATAGCCTATTTTTTCTTCCACGATTTTTCTTATTTCATCAATATTTATATCTTTTACAACGATTTTGTCACCGTCGAGAATTTGATAATTTAGATCTTCCATTAATTTTCCATTGACGAGGACTTGGGGATAAATTTTCATAAAATCTTTCCCGTTTATTTCTATGTTGATTTCCTTGACAAAGTCCAGAATTTTTGGCGTATATACCTCTTCTTCAGGTTTAGCAAGTATTTCTATTTCATCCCCATTTCTAACTGTCTGGTGAAATGCCGCTTCTGAACCGTTCAGGATAATTTTTTTGCCTCCGATAATTTTTCCCGGAATCACTCTGGTTTCGCCATTCAGTTCGAACACCAGAGCTGGTAAAGGTTTGCCCAGCAATTCAGAAAGCTTGAATCCTTTCTGTGTTAATATCTGTAAAATTGTCTGAGTTTGCCCCAGCTTTAGCAGTCTGACTTTCTCACCGTTTATTTTGACAACATCATATATACTTCCTGAAGCGCTGACACTGCTGTAGGCGATACCCGCTAAGGTTACGTACTCACTCCCGATAAAGTTATCTTTTGTGCTTTTGACGCAATTTAAATTCTCAACAGTTTTTAATGTAATGTACTCCTCAGGTAAATTCAACGCTTCTGATAGTTTTTTGCGAAAAACGCTGAGTTTTGCTCCCCCACCCACGAGAAATACCACGCTTGGTTTTCCGAGATTTAATTTTTCAATTCGCTCTGCGATACTTTTTGAAATCGTTTCAACCACAGGGTTTACAACGTCGAGAATTGATGACCTATCGATAGAAATTTTTCTACCTGTTACATCAACGGCTTCTATTGTTTCCTGCTTATCAATTCTACGTTTAACCTGTTCTGTTGTAAGGAAGTCAAGCAAATAATGTTGAGCGATGGCTTCCGTTATCTCATCTCCTGCCATGGGCACCATATCGTATCCAACAATTGTGCCCGCTTTAGAAATAGCTATATCACTTGTTCCAGCACCAACGTCTATCAGGGCTATGTTGAGGAGTCTGATATCTTCCGGGACAGATATCTGCAATGCTGCCATGGGTTCTAAGGTCAAAAATGAAGGTTTCAATCCTGCCTTGTGTAAAGCTGATATCATGGCATCTACAACCTGAACAGGTAGAAGTGCTACAACTGCCCGAACATAAAGCTTCCTTCCTTTATGCCCAGCCGGGTTTTTTATCCAAAAATCATCAAGACGATATTCCATTACAGAATATCCTACGCAATGGAGTTCTGTTCCGGTTTCGTCGCTTACTGGAGCTTTTGCTACTGCACCAGATTCAAGTTGTCTGATAATTTCTTCGTCTATTGTTTTGTTTGGAATTTCTATTTCATTTTCAACAACTACTGTTTTTAAAAATCTTCCCGCAACTGCAACCGCGACTTCTTTGAGTTCAATTTCATTCCTTCTCTCTAAACGATCTCTGACAATTTCTATAGTTTTTGCAACATTTTTTATGTCATGTATTTGACCATCAAGCATGCTTCGGGTCGAATGTTCTACCACATCAAAATCAACAACATTCAAAATATCGTCTTGAAAATATCCTATTAGCCCGGCTACTTTCCTGGTTCCAACATCCAGGGCAAATATCAACCTTACACCTCCACAACAGTTACTCCAGTACCGCCTTCGCTCGGGGTACCGAATCTGTACTTCTTAACCCTTCCATCTCGCCTGAGCACTTCCCATATTCCTACTGCTAATCTCCCTGTCCCTTTTCCATGAATCACGTACCCTACCTTAAATTCAGATAGAACCAGCTTGTCTATGAAATCCTCTACCAGAGGTTCTGCTTCTTCAACAGTCAGACCTCTTACATCTATTTCTGGTTTGCTCAGGGGGTTGTAATAAGAAAAAACAGGATGGGGATTTGATGAATCTTTGAGTTTTTCAGGAGGTATTTTAACAAGTGACGATGAATATGCCTCAATTTTTATGCCAGAAAAATCAACTACGAACTTTTCGCCTCTCATTCCAACAACTTTACCAATAGCTCCTCCATTTTTCAATTGAACAGTATCTCCTGTTGTTATATTTTCTGAGAGAGCTGTTTCCCCAAGCATTTCCATTTTTCTGATTGTTCTTGACTGCCTTTCAAAGATTTTTGACGCATTCCTGAGTGCTTCAAGATCTCTATCGCGCTTTCTCACATTACTTATTGCCTCGTCAATTTGCTTTTTCATTTCCTTTATATAGTTGTACATATTTTTCAATTCTTCGTCAAGTTCTTCAACTCTTCCTTTTTTGAGCCTTTCATATTTTTTCTTGTATTCTTCTTTAATTTTCTTGAGTTCTTCCTGTTCTTCCTCAAGAGCTCTGATTTTCTCCTGGAGAATAATACTTTGCTTTTGATATTTTTCGATAGCTTTCTCAATATTCATGTAATCTTCGCCCATCAAACGGCGGGCGTTTTCAAGAATAGTTTCATCAACTCCCAGCTTTCTCGCAATCTCAAATGCATGCGAGGCACCTGGAACTCCCATCAGAACGCGGTATGTTGGTTTCAGTGTTTCTGGATCAAATTCAACTGAAGCACTGACAAAGTTATCATCATTGGCAGCATAAACTTTCACCGGTGTCAGATGAGTTGTTGCGATGAATTTGCAGCCTGATTGTTTAAGTTTATCCATTATTGCCAGGGCTAATGCCGCGCCCTCCATTGGATCAGTTCCTGACCCAAGCTCGTCAAGCAGCACCAGCGTTGTTTGATCTGCTATACTCAGCGCTCTGGCTATATTTGCCATATGAGATGAAAAAGTACTCAGGTTCTGTTGAATATCCTGTTCATCGCCAACATCTATTACAATTTTTGAAAAACCCGGCAATTTTGAGTTTTTGTCGCAGGTCAGAGGAAATCCAGCCATCATCATACTGCAGAACAAACCAACGGTTTTCAGTGTCACTGTTTTCCCGCCCGTATTTGGTCCAGTAATCACAAGACCACATTTATCTTTTGCGAGTTCTACGTCAATAGCAACAACTTTTTGTGGATCTATAAGTGGATGCCTTGCAGAAATGAGCTTGATCACACCTTCCTGTGAGGGATAGATGACATGTGCATTGTATTTAAGAGCAAACACAGCTCTTGCGTACAATGAATCTATGTATGCAAGAGTTTGCAAATCAGATTTGATTTTACGCCAGTTGTCAAATAACCTCAAAGTCAGATCCCTTAATATTTTGTTGATTTCATCCTGCTCTTGGTCTCTAAGTTCTCTAATGTTATTGTTCAATGGAACAAATTGCTCTGGTTCAACAAAATATGTTACAGCTGTAGAGGAAACAGAATGCACTATTCCTTTGATTTGAGATTTATATGAAGCTTTAACAGGAAAGACATGCCTTCCATCTCTGATGGTTGCAACCGGCTCTTGCAAAAAATTCCTGTGAGAGTTAACGAAATTCTCAATTTCTTTGCGAATTTTCTTTGTAATTTTTTTCTGTTCGTCTCTTATTTCTTTTAGTTTTTCAGATGCGTTATCACGAACCCATCCGTTTTCATCTATACACTTGTGTATTTCTTCAACCATCTTTGTGTAATTACCGAGAGAACCACTCAGTTGTTTTGTTCGAAAATCATCAGCAAGATCAGATAAGTTCTTTTTGACGACCCCAATAATAGATAGCAAATCAGCCATTTTTAGCAATTCTTCAGAACCAAGGGTTTGCGCGCTTTCTATTTTTTCGAAAATATCATCCTGGTCTATCAATGTCAGATTTGATGGCAGAATATCATATTCACTTTTGACAATTTTTATAAACTCGTCAACTGCATTTAATTCATCATGAGGATTGTCTACTGGTTTGAAGCTTTCAAGTAGTTTTTTTCCACAATTGCTCAGCGCGAATTTTTTAACTATAGAGACAATTTTGTCGAAATCGAGTCGTTCAAGTGTATAAACCTCTATTTCTTACACCTCCATATGACCCTATTCTAATATTTGAATATGGCTTTCGAATTCTCGTGTTTTTCCTGACGAATGAATTCGAACAATTAGTTTATATATTCCCGGCTGAGTGATCGCCGATGAATTTTTCGGAAGAAATTTAAAAATTTCATACCTTGCATAAGGGTCCAACCATATTCTAACAGAGGTCTTCTGAAAATCAAGGGCGCTTGGTGGCAGTAAAACTTCCAGTTTATCCAGAAGTAGAAAAATATCTTTTGCTGTGGGATTTTGAAGATATACAGAAAAAGACATCTTAGCACCTAATGGATTTTGCTTTGGTGCATCAGTATAAAAATCTACCTTTTCTATATTACTGCCGTAATCATATTCGCGAACGCAGGCTACTGGAAGCGATAAAGAAGTCAGTGAGCCATTCACTTCAGCTTGAATGGAAAGAATATAACGCCCCTCCTGCTGAAATTGAAATTTCAAATCGTCTTCGATCAAGACACTTTTACCTACACCCACTTCTGACCACATTTTCTGATCAAAAGAATCTTCTTGCCAGATAATTTCATTGTTTTTTTTCAGAGTAACTTTCAAAGATTTTACTTCCAGATCTCTCAAATGTGCAGTATTATTGATTAAATAAACAGATAACTTCATAATTTCTCCCGGAAAATAGAAATCCATTAGTCCATCAACATCTACCTGATATTTTTCAACACTTAAAAAAGTTTTCTGGGCAGTAATCTGCTGGCCGTTAACATTAACTTTTACGTGTACAATGTACTCTCCAGCCTCGAGAGATGTAAGTTCTACCTCTCTTTTCAGGTCGAAAAGCAAACGGCTTGTGAATGGTTCGAGGCTGGCACTTACTGTGTCCTTTTGAACAAAACTGTAGACAGTTTTATCCCCTTTGTTTATACTCAGTGTAAACCCGTCGAGAATCACTTCACGTTCTTTATTATAGTTGTTGTAGAGCCTTACCTGCAAATCAAGTGGTAAACCTGAATTATAGGGGCTTTCTACCTGTAAGAGGAGCTGGTTAATATCTGATTCTTCCGACGGAAGTTGAGCATAATACAATCTCAAACCAAAAAAGAAAATCAGCACAACGACTAAATTAAATATTAAAAAATAAAAACCTTGCCTGCGATATTTCTTTGTGTTTTCCTTTTCTCTCTTGAGAAATTCCTGCTCCTGTTTTTTCCAATCGTCAGGGTCTCTGGAAAAATATTTCATGTCCCGGTCGTCACCCTAAGGACTTCTTCAAAAGAAGTAATTCCTTTTAAAACTTTTTCAAATCCATCTATGAACATGGGGCGCATTCCCATTCGAAGTGCCAGATCATAAATCTCCCTTTCGCCACCACCTGAGACTATAAGATCTTTCACATCTCTATTAACTATTAATACCTCTCCTACTGCTACACGACCTTTGTAACCGGTGCCGTTGCATTCAGCACAACCATTTCCGGCAACATATTCAACAGGTTCTATTTCAGGAAAGGCTGCTTTCCACATTTCAGTATATTCTTTTCTTAGCTCGGTTTTTATTCTGCAGTTTTCACACAATTTTCTGACAAGGCGCTGGCTTATCACACCTATCAGCGAAGTTGCAATCATGTGCCTGTCAATACCCATGTTAACCATCCTGTCAATTGCTGCGGCAGCGCTGTTCGTATGCAAAGTACTTAAAACCAGATGGCCGGTAAGAGAAGCCTCGATTGCAAGGCCTGCCGTTTCTTTATCTCTCATCTCTCCAACCATAATAATATCTGGATCCTGTCTTAAAAAGGATCTCAAATATCTTGCAAATGTCAACCCAATTTCAGGATTCACCTGACATTGAGTAACGCCATCTATTGTGTACTCCACTGGGTCTTCAGCGGTTATTATATTCAATGTAACATCTTTCAGCTTATTTATCATTGCAACTAAAGTGGTAGATTTTCCACTTCCGGTAGGACCAGTTACAAGAATTATTCCATTTGGACGTTTAAGAAGATTCGATATATGTTTATAGTTGAATTCGCTGAAGCCAAGTTCCTCAAGTTGTTTGTACGCGCCTGATACTTTCAATATTCTCATAACTATTTTTTCGCCATGAACAGATGGCATCGTTGAAACACGAAAATCATACTGGTCCCCCTGAATGTTCATGTAAAACTTGCCATCTTGGGGCAATCTCTTCTCAGATATATCAAGGCCTGACATGATTTTTATTCTTGTGGCAACAGCGCCATGTTGAGATTTAGAATAATCGGTTATTTTTCTCAAAAGACCATCTACTCTGTAGCGAACTCTTACGTAATTTCTGAATGGCTCAATATGAATATCGCTCGCTTCCATTTGAACAGCTTTTTGAACTATGGCATTGACCATTCTAACGACAGGCGCTTCCACGTCTGCAAAAGTCTCTTCCGTTTCTTCCTCTACAATTTCAAACTGCTCAACAGGTATTTCTTCCGCCAGAGCCATAGGAGCTCCTTTAACATGCTGTTCATACATTAATGAGAAAAGTGTGGGAGTTATAAGGTAGATTACAGGGTCTTTACCTGTCAAAAATTTTATTTCGCTGGTAATACGTGATATGTTGTACACGCTATCTGTTACAACAACTATTTTGTCATCTTTTTTATCAACAGGAATAGCTCTTAATTCATCAATCATGGCTTTTGGTATACCTCTCAGCACGTCAACCGGAATTGCACGAGGTGGGTCTTTTAGCATTGGAATGTTGTATTGCTGGCTTAAGGCTTCTGTAATTTCTTCCCAGGTGATAATACCCATTTCGACAAGAATTTCACCTATGGCTTTTCGATTCTTTCTTTGCTCATCTAAAGCCTTTATTAACTCTTCTTTGGTTATTAAACCCTTTTCAACCAATATTTCACCAAGTCTTTTATATCTTGGCTTATCCAATGCCATTCATATCCTCCAAGCCCAGTCGATAGACAGCGGGGATTTCGCTCTCCGGGAAAAGATATCTATCCTCTTCATCAAAACCTGTTGCTATTAGAGTTACTCTCAATTCATCGTTTTCAAGTTCATCGTCGATTATCAAACCAAATTTTACATCGGCATCTTCACTGCAGTTTTCTCTAATAATCGCAGCTGCTACATGCATCTCCCTTAATTGTACAGTTCGTGGTGCTGAAACATTTAAAATAATCGCCTTTGCATTTTCCACCGGACGATCCATAAGCTTGCTTTCCATAGCTCTCTTAGCAGCTTCTACTGCTCTGTTTTCGCCCTTTCCGAGCCCTATACCAAGCATGGCTGCTCCGGCATTTCTCATAACTGATTCCACATCGGCAAAATCGAGATTGATATAACCCCGTTTAGTTATCAATTCTGATATACCCTTCACACCCTGATGAAGCGTTTCATCAGCTTTCAAGAACGCATTTACTACTGTTACATCAGGTGGCAATTCTTCAAGCAGTTTGTTGTTTGAGATCCTGATCAAAGTATCTACGTTTTTTCTTAATTTTCTTAACCCCTCTACTGCAACATTCCAGCGTTCTTTTCCTTCAAAATAAAACGGAGTTGTGATGACGGCGACGGTGAGCGCTCCCATACTTTTAGCAATTTCGGCTATGACTGGTGTGGCGCCTGTTCCTGTACCACCACCGAATCCAGCAGTAATGAAGAGCATGTCAGCATCTTGCAAAGCTTGCTCAAGTTCTTCTCTGCTCTCTTCCGCTGCTTCTTCACCAACTTGCGGGTCACCTCCTGCTCCAAGCCCGCGAGTTCTCTTTTCGCCAATTTGTATCTTTATGTTCGCTTTGTTTTCCTCCAGCACTTGAACATCTGTGTTTACAGCAATAAAAGAAACATCTTTTATACCTATTTCCACCATTCTATTGATGGCATTATTCCCAGCGCCCCCAACACCTATCACTTTTATTACAGGGATACGCTTTTTAGTGAATCTATCTGATCCGTTTGTTTTTGATTTTCCCAGTTCAAATGGCATGGAATCTACCTCCCCTTTTTATTACCAGAGGTTCTTGAATATCTCAACAAGTCGCTTGAAGAAACCCTGAGCAACTTCCTTTTTCTGGTACTTGGCAACCGGAAGCTCAAGGTTTTTTTCTTCCTGAATCAAAGAGATAAAGCCGCCAAATGCTGATACATAAGAAGGATCGTCGAGTATTTCTTCTGAATTGTTTATCACGACATTTGTTGATGTGTTGTATGTTCCTATTCGCACTGGATTCTTGAAAACGTCCAGTGCTAAATCAAGTAACCTTGGCACCTTTGCTCCCCCGCCAAGCAAAACCACACCGCCTGGCAGCCCTTTGGTAGAAAACTCTGGTATCGTCATAATTGTTTCTTTATAAACTCGCTTTACTTTTGTTAATATCTCTCTGAGCCGTGCATGTATCACCTTTGCAAGGTCGTTTTTACTTATGCTTCTAATTGTTCTGCCATCGAGTCCTCTAAATTCAACTTCCTGTTGATCAAATGCCATGTCACCATACATAGCATTTCCATGAGTTTTTAACAACCTTTCGGCTTCTTCCAGAGATGTGTTAAAAACTATAGAGATATCTTTTATAACATTTTTCATGCCAAGGGATACAGTTTCAAACCTTATAGGCACTCCCATTCCAAAAATAACAATTGCTGAACTGGAATGCCCTAATTTTACAACACAAACCCCATCTTCTTTTTCATTATCCGTCAGAACACCTTCTGAAGCTGTTATGAGCGACGATGCAAAATCGAAATCCACTGGAATTAAATCTTGAAGAAATTCATATAGAGCATTTGTTGATTTATCTATGGTTACCGTAGTTACATCCATCTGCAAATGATTTGCAAGCATGCCAAGCGGATTGAAAACTGCTTTTGATCTATCTATCATATATCTTTTAGGATAAATATGCAGAACCTGATAACTATCTCCAAAATTTTCAATTATCGATTGCCTCAAACTGTCAATTACATTTTCGTCAATTGTTCTCTTTTCGCTTTCAGAAATATTCATTTCTTTGCTTACCTCGTGAAGAGAAAATCTACCGCAACTTGTTGAGATAATTACGCTGGCTCGGTTTAAATTAACTACTTCATCAATTTGACTCAACATCTGATTGAAACTTTCTCTGAAAGCAATCACATCTTTGATTTCCCCACTGTCAATTCCCCTTGAGTGCGTTGTTGAATGAACCGCAAGCTCATATCCTTCTGGTGTTTTCGATACCACCAGTCCTTTAATTGAATAAGAACCTATATCGATAGAAACGTATGTTTCACTTTTCCTCACCGCCACCACCTCTGATCTTATAGACAAGCCCCGAAGACGAGAGAAAATACTCTGTTCTGGGCTCCATTGTTTTGAGCAATTTTTCCAGCTTTGAACTGTGCCTTATCAAATCATCCCATTCATTGAAATATAATACAACACCTTTTAACAAAATTGCACTTTTATTACTTAATTTAATCTCAGCAATGTATGGATTTTTCAGGACATCCTCGATTCTTTGAATTATATTGACATCATTTGCATCGACTATCAGGCTATTGACATTAACATCTGTTATAAATGCTTGTTTAACAATATCATCAATGGAAGCGGTATGCAAGAGAAACCCCTTTTCAGAAATCCACCAGAATCTATTTTTATAAAATATAATACAATAATCTTCCCCTCGGTCAGGATACAGAACCTTGTCCGGGAAGAAGTTCAAAAATCCGAAAAATGTAATGACAAAACATATTGCTCCTGTAAAATATATTGCTTTTTGTGAGTTATACATCCAAATAGGTCACCTTCAATGCGTGCCTCTCTATAAAACGTCTCCTCTCTGATGGACTTTCACCCATTAATATTTCAAACAATGCATCTGCTTCTTCGGCATTTTCAATATTTACTTGTATCAACTTCCGAGTTTCTGGATTCATTGTTGTTTCCCACAATTGTTCAGGATTCATTTCCCCTAATCCTTTGTATCTTTGAACTTCCAGCTTTCTTTCTTCACCAAGCTCGCGTCTCAAAGCCTGGAAATCCTCTTCTGTGTAAACATACACGGAATTCGAAGAAAAAGATACTTTATACAATGGTGGAACAGCTATGTATATTCTTCCGTCCTCTATTAGAGGTTTCATATACCTGAAAAAGAATGTGAGTAACAGTGTTCTTATATGCGCACCATCAATGTCTGCATCTGTCATAATAATTATTTTCCCGTACCGTAGTTTTGAAGAATCAAAACTATCACCAATACCAGTCCCAACTGCAACAATAATATCTTTAATCTGCTCGTTTGCAAGCAATTTTTGCATTGAGGATTTCTCAACATTCAGGATTTTACCCCTTAATGGAAGTATGGCCTGATATTCTCTATCTCGAGCCTGTTTTGCTGAACCACCAGCGGAATCTCCCTCTACTATGAATAATTCCGAATTTTCGACATTTGATGAAACGCAATCTGCAAGTTTGCCTGGTAAAGATAAGTTTTCCATGGCATTTTTTCGTCTGGCCAACTCTCTGGCTTTACGCGCTGCCTCTCTTGCCCTCATAGTTTTTAATACTTTCTCAAGAATCACCTTTAAAACCTGCTTATTCACTTCAAAATATTCCGATAATTTCTCCTTTAGTATTCTTGAAACAGCTATTCCAGCACTTTCACTGCCAAGTTTTGATTTGGTTTGCCCTTCGAATTCTGGCTCTTTCATAAGTACAGTTACAATAGCTATCAATCCTTCCCGCACATCTTCTCCAGAAAAGGATTCATCTTTCTTCAATATGCCAAGAGATCTTGCATACTCATTCAGCATCTTTGTAAAGGTGTTTTTAAAAGCGGTAACGTGAGTACCATGGTCAATAGTTCTTATGTTGTTTGCATAAGAATATATCTTCTCTTCTTCGTAAGAATCTGTGTACATGATTGCTATTTTGACGATTATTTCGTCCAGTTCGCCAGAAACTTCGATTGTTTCATGAATGGGTTTTCTTCCAGACGCAAGGTAGCGGGCATATTCACGTAAACCCCCTTCATAATGCATTGTAACGGTATATTCGTTTGCCAGGTCCTCAAATATTATTTTTACCTGAGGGTTGAGAAAAGCTAATTCTCTAAGTTTGTTCTCAATTAAATCGGGGTCGAATTTGAGGATTGAAAATATCTGATCATCAGGTTTAAATCTCACGATTGTACCCTGTTTATCTGTTTCGCCAATAACGGTAACTTCGCATTGTGGAAATCCTCTTGAATATTTTTGATAATATATCTTACCTTCTTTGTGGATCCAAACTTCGAGAATTTCCGATAGAGCATTTACCACGGAAGCACCGACACCATGTAAACCCCCACTGACCTTATAAATATTTTTTGAGAACTTACCACCTGCGTGAAGCGTTGTCATGACAACTTCAAGCGCGCTTCGGCCAGTTTCCGGATGCGTGTCAACAGGTATACCTCTTCCGTTGTCCTCGATCTCAACCGTGTTGTCTTCGAAAAGTGTTACACGGATCGTGTTGCAAAAACCAGCCATTACCTCATCTATGCTGTTGTCTACTATTTCATACACCAAATGATGTAATCCACTTTTTCCTGTGGAACCAATGTACATACCGGGTCTTAACCTGACTGCTTCTAATCCCTTCAATATTCGAATACTTTCAGCTTTGTAATCTGTCATAACTTGCACCTCCTAAGGACTATGTCTTTAACCATTTGTTGATGAAACAATTCGTTTATTTTATCTTTTATCTTTCTTTTCATAAAATTGGCCTCAGTAAGCCAGATTGGATCATCACATTCCAGATACAGAACGCCCTCTTTGAATTGTAAGAATTTGCAATGCCTTGCCAAAGCCTCTCCCAAGAAACTGCTTAATTCATATTGAAAAAACGATCTGAGCTTCAATTCTTTGAATAGTGGGTCTTTAAATGAAAGCATATCGAAAATCTCGTTTATTTTCTTCATAACCAGTTTTCCTCTATGGAGCCTATGTATTCTTCAAATTTCGATACGAGAAATCTTCCAACAGATTTTGAGTAAGTTTTGCAACTGCTTAACTCATCAACAGGCACAACGCCTCTACTCGTATGAGTCAAGAAAAGCTCGTCTGCATCGCATAACTCTATTGGTTCAACCCATCGTTCTTCCACAGTTATTCCCAGCGATTTACACAGATCTATCACATTTTTTCTCGTTATCCCGGGCAGAATACCACTATCAAGACTGGGCGTAACAACAGTGTTGTTCTTCACTAAAAACACATTTGAAAAAGTCCCTTCACAAACCTGTCCCTTACTTCCAAGCATGATAACATCGTAGGCATCTCCTTTTTCCATTTTTGCCAGTAATATATCTGTTCTGCCAGCAATTTTTAAATACGCAGGTGTGGCTAAATCATCTATCTTTCTAACTTTGCTCAACGATACTTTTACTTTTTCCGGAAATTTCGAAATGTTCAATTTCTCGAGAAAAATGATTAATTCATAAGATTTTGTCTCAAACCCAAAAGCACTTATATTGCCACGGGGCAACAACATGATTCTTACAGATACATCGCAGTTTACCTTCTCAACACCTTCAGAGATGATCTTCCGAAAATTTTCATAATCCATATCTATTTTTATATGCAAACAACCTGCTGATGCTTTGAGTCTGTCAAAATGATATTTACCAGCAAATAGTTTCCTATTATAGGTTCTCAGTGTTTCATAAACCAAACCTCCGTATAAAAGGCATGGTTCCTCTAAGGAAATATACGCTTCATGCTTTTCAAGCCAGCGCCCCTTCCAGATCAGCAAGTACCGACACCACCCCATTAGTGCTTACGCACTTTACGATTACTCTCTCGATATTCCCAATATCGCCATCGGCAAACTCATGGCGCACATAATATTCGTCGTAACCGGAACATATACCCGATCTGTTATGCTCAACAAGAACATGCCTGATTTTTCCAATACTTTTCTTTCGATATTTTTCTGAAATCTCTTTACACAAAGCTGCAAGTTCTTTTGCTCTTCTCTCTTTTTCATCATTTGATATATGGTAACCAAGTTTACTTGCTACTGTCCCGGGTCTGGATGAATATTTAAAAATGTGCACCTTCACAAAGCCGATTTCCTTGATTAATTCTTGCGTTTGCAAAAAATCGCCAATTGTTTCTCCGGGGAAACCAACGATTACGTCTGTTGTAAAAGAAAAATACTGATTAATTGATTTCAGCTTTTCAAAGATGTCGAGAGCTTCTTCAACAGTATATTTTCTGTTCATCTTCTGCAGAATTCTATTTGAACCGCTTTGCAGAGGTATATGAAGGTGAGGGCATAATTTGTTACTCAAGGCAAATAGCGATATCAATTCGTCTGATAAATCTTGAACATTTATTGAGCTAAGCCGAATTCTCGAATCATCATGAATCTGATTTAGCAGAGTCCTTAATAACATGCTTAAAGATGTTCCTATGTCCCGACCATATTTTCCCAGATTCACGCCTGTAAGTACAATTTCTTTGTACCCATTATTCAAAAGATCGTTCATTTCTTTAATTACAACTTCAACAGGCTTACTTCTTATTTGCTTTCCTCGTGTTTTGGGGACTATACAGTAACTGCAAAATTCATTGCAACCATCCTCAAGTTTTATATACGCCCTGGTTCTATCTGAGAGAAAGCTTTTAACTTTTTCCAAAACTTCCTGATCTGGTTCGCTCACATCTACAAAATTCGAAGAATTTTCAAAGTACCTCGCTATGTAATTAACTAAATTGCGTTTTTCATTGTTTCCAATGATTATATTTGCTCCGATATCAATGAGACTTTGCGCATCTATGTGAGCATAGCATCCTGTTGCTACTATTACAGCATCCGGATTTGATCTTCTTAATTTTCTAATCAATTGTCTCGATTTTCTTGCAGCCTCAGAAGTGACGGCACAGGTATTTAGCACACAAAGATCAGCTTCCGAAAAATTTGGTGACATTACAAACCCGTGCTGCTCAAGTTGTTCAATCATATACTCAGATTCATACTGATTGACTTTACAGCCAAGGAAAGTAACATAAGCTCTTTTCATTTTACAGAGCCCCTTCCATTGCTGCTTTTAAAATATTAGTGCGGCCGATCATACCGACCAATCTGCCAAGATCATCAACCACAGGTATGACTTTTATGTTATGCCTGATCATAATGTCTGCAACATGTATCAAATTAGCATGCTCATTCACAACTATCGGTGGAGAAGACATGTATTCAAAAACAGGCTTATCTTTTACAAGTTTGGCATTTCTGAGAAATTGGTTCATGTCAGGTATGAAAGAAGCTGATTGAAGAAGAGAAAAATAACTTGGCACCGTCGCTCTAATTATATCGCTTTCACTTATAAACCCAATAACTCTCATATCCTCAGAAACTACAGGTATTCCAGAGAGTAATTGACTCGACATTATGCGTAATACGTTCTCAACACTTTCATCTTTGGTTACAGCTGTTACATCGCGGGTCATCACATCAAATACACGCACAGCGATCACCTACCTGAGTCTCTTAATTTCGCAGTTATTCAAACATTCGTTGATTTCGTTATATTCTGGCATTTCTTTCGGCAGTTTTTTGGTTTTTGCTAAAGCAGCTGCGTAGCCAAATTTCGCTACTTCTAAGTGATCGCAATTTGGACAGGTTAGCCTCTTATAAACCATGGCGGCTATATAAGCATCTCCAGCGCCAAGGAGATTCGATATTTCTATCTCTAATGGGGTTGAAATAATCCATACTCCATCACTTGTTGCTACAATATCACTTTTAATTTGGTATGAGATTATTGCCATTTCGGCTCCCATATCGACAAGCTCAGAAGCAGTGTCAACATAATCCTCAAGAGAGATTAGTTTTTTTCCAAGAACAACTGCTTTTTGTCTCACATCCGGTTTTATTACATTCGGAACTTGAATATCGAAAGCAGATCTAATGTAGTCGTCGGTTATTTCCATGAAGACCTGTTTCCCTTTTTCCTTAGCCATCTTTGCCAACATCCCGTAAATTTCTCCACCAAGATTTGGCGGGAGGCTACCTGACAGAACAACTGCCTCTGCTCTTGAAAGAAGCATCTGGTATCTTTTTACAAGAAAATCGACAGTTCTTTTTTCAACGGTTGGCCCGGGGGAGTTGATTTCTGTAATTGTATGATCCTTAGGATCCAAAATAGCTATGTTTTCCCGGGTTTCATGATCAATGTGCACGAAACTCGTGCTTATCAACGGACTTAGTTTGCTTAATTCGGTCAGAAGCACTCTTCCAATATAACCTCCAAGAACACCTATTGCAACCGATTGCACTCTGAGCTTTGCAAGTGCAATAGAAACATTTATTCCTTTTCCGCCTGGAGACATTTGCATATCTTCACGGTGTAAAATTCTGTGTAATTTATTCACTTGAAAATCCTCGATTATAAACTCTCTGTCTAAGGCAGGATTGAAAGTGACTGTTATAACTTTCAAATTTTCACCTCTTCAGTACTAATTCTCTTGGAGCCCCTTTGTATTCAATTCTACCATCTTTTATTGCTACAAACAAATCTGCCATTGGGAGGAAACGGCTTTGATGCCTTGTACTGAGTATTACGACTCTATCTTCTTTTATTGAAGAAAGTTCCCTAACAACCGGGACTATGGCATCATCATCGACGTGGTCAAGAATACAATCTAAAACAATTATTGAAGATTTTCTGACTATTGCCGCAAATAGAAGGACCATTATTTTTTCCATAGTGTAGAATTCCCTGAGAGGGGTTCGCATTTCCCGTTTCAGCAATCTTAATATTCCAAGCCTGTCAAGTTCAGTAGATAGTTCGTCCAGTGAAACTTGCTTTTCCGCCAGAACTAAATTGATAAATTCACCGAATCTGAGATGATCAAGGGCTTCAACAAAAGAAGGCTCTACATAGGTTACGAGTCGCCTCAATGTCTTTTTGTCATAAGCATTAACTGGCTTTCCGTTTACTTTTAATTCACCCGATCGTTCTACATTATCATATATTTCTCTGTTCAATCTGAGGAGGGATCTTAAAAGCGCGGATTTACCAGCCCCTCGAGGGCCGTAGACAATAGCCAACTCACCTGATTTCATTACCAGATCGATATTCCTCAGCACATCTATTCCATCGATAGACAAGGAAAAATTAATAAACTCCACAGAACTACGATCGCTGTTTACTTTCTGCTGTTCTTGCTTGATTGGTTTCTCCATCAGAAAGAGTCATCCTCCTTCGCAGTTCCTCTTTCGCACCTTCTTCACCATCTTTCAGCATACGAAGGAGTTCAATTTGTGATACTGTTTTTGGGTTTTTCGGGTTTTTCTTCATCTTTTCACCCCTTGTATACTTATCAATTATTATTTTACGGTTATTGAATTACTCAAAGTTGTAGCAAATATTACAGAAAAAAGAGTAGGTGATCTTAACATCTGGTTTCTACGAATTTCAAAGTATAGTGTATATTAAAAGCTTAGGAGGTGTTGTTATGAAATTCACAGATTTTTATCCAGGCCAGAGTCATGTTGAAAAATTTGTCATCACAGATGAGATGGTCAGAAGTTATGCAGAATTAATCGGCGACAGGAATCCAGTTCATCTGGATGAAAATTACGCACAAACCACTCGTTTTAAGAAAAGAATTTGTCATGGTATGCTTGTTGCTTCATTAATATCTAAGGTGCTCGGAATGGATTTTCCCGGGCCGGGTACAATTCTTGTAAAGCAGCAAATCAAATATAAATCGCCTGTCTATATAGATGAAGAAATAGAAATACATGTGAAAGTTAATCAAGTAATTCCCGAGAAACATAGACTTTTGTTAGATACACCTGTGATTAAGAAAGATGGTACAACTGTGATAGAGGCTCAAGCAGAGGTATTGTTTGAACAATGAGGCCTTATGGACAGCATTTTTTGAATGATAAGTCCACGGCCATTAAGTTAGTTGAATTGATCTCTCACGATGTTTCGAATAGACGAGTAGTTGAGATAGGAGCCGGGAAAGGTTTTATAACAGGTTTTCTACTGCAAGCTGGGTTTCAGGTCCTGGCATACGAGATAGACCAGAAACTTGCAAAACAGCTTTGTCAGAAATTCGCCAGTCCTGGTTTAAAAGTGTATGTGAAAGATTTTTTGCAGTCAACGCCGGAAGAAATAGAGAATATCAATTTATGTATAGGTAGCATACCTTATCAAATATCTTCAAAAATAATTATAAAATTAATCGAGCTCGGTTTTCAGAAAGTTGTACTGATTGTTCAAAAAGAATTTGCTGAAAAGCTTGTTGCTGAACCCGGTGAAAAGAGATACAGCTTCATAACTGTACTTGCACAAAGCTTCTATGATGTGCAAAAAGTCAGCAATTTACCAAAATCGTGTTTTTCACCAGCTCCGAAAGTGGATTCTGCAATACTCTCAATGTGCAGAAATCATGTGTCAATTAAGATTGATGAGTATATTCTATTTCTTCGAAAGATTTTTGTATCTCCAAACAAAATGGTACATAATATGATCCACTCGGCTATCAAAAAAAGAGTGCGTGAACTCCCGGCTGATGAATTTTTGCGTCTTTTTTTTGAGGAGGGCCAGAATGGACAGAGCGGAGTTGTTTCAAACAGTTCTGGATTCAATAATTGAAGGTGTAATACTGATAGACAAAGACTCCAAGATAACATTTATGAATAAACAGGCATCACTCATGCTTGGCATACCTGTTTCTCAGGTGATTAATAAATCCGTGACAGATGCGATACCAAACACACGCTTACATATTGTTCTGAAAACAGGTGTGCCGGAGGTGAATAGAATCCAACAACTTGGCAACACGAAGATAATTACGACAAGGATTCCCATAAGAGACAAAACTGGAGCAATCATAGGCGCAGTGGCAATCTTCCGTGATATAACGAGTGTTCAAAAGATGGCAGAGGAAGTAACAAATTTGCGGGAAATTGAAGTTCTTCTGAAAACGATAATTGAATCAACAAGCGACGCTATATCCGTAGCAGATGAAAATGGAAGAATTGTTATGGTAAATAAGGCATATACTAAAATCACTGGTTTTTCTGCTCAAGATGTCATAGGCAAACTCGCCACGGTTGATATAGCTCAGGGTGAAAGCATGCATTTGCGCGTAGCACAGACACGGCAACCTATTTATGGTGCAAGACTGCTTGTGGGTCCCGGAAAGCGAGAAGTTATCGTTGATGTAACTCCATTATTTGTCAGAGGAGAATTCAAAGGAAGCGTGGGTGTAATTCATGATGTATCAGAAATAGCAAAATTGACTAAGGAACTTGATGAAGTAAAAAGATTGATACGCAGAATGGGTGCAAAGTACTCTTTTGAAGACATAATAGCTGAAAGCTCAAAAATGAAGATAGCTGTTACGCAAGCTATTAAAGTTGCATCAACTCCTGCCACAGTACTTCTCAGAGGAGAAAGCGGAACTGGAAAAGAGTTATTTGCTCATGCTATTCACAATGCAAGCGATAGGCGTGATAAACCTTTTGTAAGTGTTAATTGTGCTGCAATTCCTGAATCAATACTCGAATCAGAGCTTTTTGGCTATACCTCCGGAGCTTTCACTGGCGCAAAAAAGGAAGGAAAAAAAGGCTTGCTGGAAGAAGCTCACCGTGGCACGATTTTTTTTGATGAAATTGGCAAAATGCCTCTTCTTCTTCAATCAAAATTGTTGAGATTCCTGGAGAGCAAAGAAATTGTTCCGGTTGGTGGAACAAAACCTGTGAGGATAGATGCAAGGATAATAGCTGCAACAAACATGAATTTGGAAAAGATGGTTCAGGAAGGATCTTTTCTGCCAGATTTGTATTTTCGACTAAATGTTTTTCCCATCTTTTTACCGCCTTTGAGAGAAAGAAAAGAAGATATACCATATCTCGCACAGCACATAATAAAAAAATTGAATCAACAATATGGAAGACTTGTCGAAGGTATTTCATCGGATGCACTTCGTAAGTTGATACATTACGATTGGCCGGGAAATGTTAGAGAGCTTGAGAATATAATGGGCAGGGCTATGATAAATATGGAGGCTGACGAAAGGATTATAAAATTGCATCATATTCCACCTCTTGAGGAAATTCGCCACATTTCGTCAATCACAAAGGCCGGGAGTCATAAACAATTGCTTTTGGAATACGAGAAAGGAGTGATACTCAAGGCACTTGAAGAGAATTCGTGGAATGTTCAAAAAACTGCCGAAAACCTGAAAATCAGCATCAGGACGCTTTATTACAGAATGAAAATGCTTGGAATAAAGAGAGAAGGAAGGCGCACATAAATATAGTATAATGGGATCAATTGGGGGAACATCTGTGCGCAGACAACCTAAAAGATCAGATGGAAAGAAAACTTTGAGCAATCTTTTGAATAGTGCCACAAGGCTTTTTGCAGATCGTGGATACTACGGTGTATCGATACCTATGATCGCGCGTGAAGCAAATGTGAAAAACGCAACATTTTATCAGTACTTTAAAGATAAGGAATCTATTTATAGAAAAATACTTGAAGATTCTTTCAACAAATTCTTCAACCTCATGATTAAAATTGACGGAAGGGACACAGAGGAAATTCTGGAGTCTTTTTTGATGAATTATCTTGCTTTCTTTTCCAGAAATAGGCAACATTATAGAATTTTGCATGAGGCAGTTTATTTAAGAAAGGCTACTTTTCGGCGGGTAGAGAAAACTTTGAATGAAGTTTTGCACAGGTTTTTTCCAGAAACACTTGACAAAACAAAAGAGATGATTCTCAGATGGTTTATTACAGGTCCGATTCGTTTTATAGCCATATATAAATCTCTTCACGCCGACTACGAAGTTGACAGGAGAACCATTGACGACTTGGTTGAATTTCTCATGAAGGGATTTGATCCTGATGCCCATGAACTTGACAGGTCTGTTTTCTATATAGACGTTAAACCCCTTAAAATAGAGGTAACTTCTACGAGAATGAAGCTCTTACAGGCTGCTGAAAAACTTTTTGGAACAAGGGGATATAGAAACACAATGATTAGCGATATCACAAGAGCCGCTAATGTGGCTTCTGGAACATTTTATGTGCACTTTAAAAGTAAGGAAGAGATTCTCGAGGAGCTGGTTATGACTACAAATAAAAATTTGAGAATAACACTTTCGACGGCTATAAAAAGATTTCATGATAGGCGCGACGCAGAAATAGCAGGCTTCATGGCATTTCTTAAGTTTTTTATGTTGCACCCGGAAATGTATCTTATAGTCAGGCAAGCGGAATTTTTTAATCCATCTATATCGCGCAACTATTATGAAAAAATTTTTAACAGCTATCTTTCTCCTTTGAGTGAGGCAATTCAATCTGGTCAGTTAAAAAACTATTCACCAAATAATCTGGCTCTTTTCCTCATGGGAATTGGTCATTTCATGGGTGAAGATCTTGTTGTTCAAAAACACGGCAATATTCAGGAAACAACAGTATATCTTCAAAAGCTCGCCCCTCTTCTTTTCAAAGGTATATCGTTTCTTAAATCATAATGATTTAAAGAGCAACAGAGAGTAATAACGAGTTTTTACATCCCCTACCAGATTTTACGCCCGAAAACCTGCCTTCCTTTTGGCATATTTAAATTGACTTACTTAAGTCAGCTGTGTTATCATTTAACCTGAATCATCTTTCATATTGATAAATGAGTCACATGTTATTGGAGGTGCTTCAGTGGAGCAACATGCAGGTATAGTAAGCGTAGGAACGTATCTTCCCCAAAAGTACATGACCGCCGAAGATCTGAGTCATCTGGCGTGTATCCCTGTTGATATAATTGTTGAAAAGTTTGGTATAAGAGGGAAATACATTCCGCGTGATAATGAAACGACAAGTTTCATGGGAATTATGGCTGCAAAAGAAGCTTTGAAAAATGCCGGTATTTCACCTGAAGAAATAGATGTTGTCATCTGGAACGGTGCGCAACACAAAGATTATCCGTGCTGGCTTGCAAGCACAAAGGTAGCTCATGAAATAGGCGCAAAAAACGCCTGGGCTTTTGACATGGAAGCGATGTGCGGCTCGATGATAGTTGGTCTTCAGGTTGCGCGATCACTCATGCTTTCTGAGAAAAACATAGATACTATTTTACTTGTAAGTGGGTACAGAAACGTAGATCTTGTGAATTACCAATACAAACACACTTCTTTCATGTTTGATATTGGGGCAAGCGGTTCGGCAATGGTACTAAAGAAGAATTCAGGAAGAAACGTGTTATTAGGTATCTCAAGCATAGTCGATGGATCTTTCGCCGAAGACTGTGTAGTACCAGTTGGCGGGACAAAAAAATGGCCTTTACAACCTCAAGATCTTGAAAACTATTATTTTCAGATAAAAGATCCAGAGAATTTCAAAAATCGACTGAATGAAGTGACACTCAAAAATTTCTATTTTGTAATTGATGATGCCCTCAGAAAAAGCAATTTATCTCGAAAAGACATCTCATATCTGGCAATGCTGCATTTTAAGAGATCTGCTCATCTCTCGGTGCTCAGAGAACTTGGTCTTAGAGAAGATCAGACTACTTATTTGGAGAAATATGGGCACATGGGCCAGAACGATCAGGTTTTTTCAATAAAAGAAGGATTACTTTCTGGAAAGATAAAAGATGGCGACGTTGTTGTCCTTGTGGGAGCTGGAGTGGGTTGGACTTGGAATGCCGCAGTTGTTCGTTGGGGTAGCTTGAGAGAACCGATTAATTGGTAGGAGGGATTGCTGTGAATTGGAACGATGTTTATAATTCCAAAGTTGTTGATATTGAGAAAATACTGAGTATTGTAAAGTCAAATCAAACAATAGTTGTTGGAATGACACCGGCAGAACCGAAACTCTTTCTTAGAAATTTACACAAAATAGCTAATAGAGTGAGCAATGTCACGGTATTTACATGTCTAAATATGGAAAGTTATCCATTCTACATGGATAAATCTTTCAATAATATTTTTGAGAACGCGTCTTGGTATTTTGGTCAATCGAATAGAGAGGCAATGAAAGCTGATTTTGGTACCGTAAGTTATGTTCCAAACAATTTACACCAATCAGGGACAAATCTACTTGACAGTCGTCCGATAGACATCTTTGTGGGTGTTGCATCACCAATAGACAAGAATGGTTTTCTGACCTTGTCTGCATCGGTAGTTTATGAAAAAGATATCGTTGAACAGGCAAAGAATATCGTTTTGGAGGTCAATCCCAACGCTCCAAGAACTCATGGTGATACTCATATTCACATAAAAGATGTTCATTATGTAGTTGAAGTGGATTATGAACTCCCACAAATTGAACTGGTTGAACCTACAGAAACTGAAGCGCTGATTGCACAGCATATAAGTAACTTGATTGAAGATGGTTCGACGATTCAACTTGGTATTGGGGGAATACCAAACGCCGTTGCGAAGTTTTTGACAAACAAAAAAGATCTGGGTGTTCATACAGAGATGTTTACTGAATCTATGATAGATTTGTTTGAATCTGGTGTGATCACTAATAAAAAGAAAAGCGTTTGGAGAGATAAATTCATCTGTGCTTTTGCTTTTGGTACAAAGAGGATGTACCAGTTTGTTGATGATAATCCATCAGTGTTTTTCCTCAGAGGAAGGTATGTCAACGATCCTTATGTCATATGCCAGAATGACAAAATGGTGAGTATTAATACAGCATTAATGGTCGATTTAACTGGAAATGTCTGTTCAGAGGCATTGGGCACTCAGCATTACAGTGGCACAGGTGGTCAACTCGATACGCATAGGGGTGCTGTCAAGAGCAGGGGAGGTAAAGGGATAATAGCGCTGAGATCAACGGCAAAAGGTGGAACGGTTTCAACGATAGTTCCCATTTTACCGGCTGGTTCACCGATAACCGTGCCGCGGCAGGAAGTGGATTATGTAGTTACAGAATGGGGTGTGGCATGGTTAAGAGGTAAAACTGTCAGGGAAAGAGCAAAGGCTTTGATCGAAATTGCACATCCGGATTTTCGAGAAACTCTCAAAAGTGAAGCTCGTAGGTTACAAATTCTATAAAAACGAGGGGAGGTGTTTTTTGTGAGAAGGCTTTTTGTGTTTCTTGTGTTATTGGTCGCACTCTTTGTCCTGGCTGAAAAACCGATAAAGATCGGTGCAATCTTGCCATTATCCGATATCACCGGTAGACAAGCAGCCAATGCAATGAAATTAGCCGTCAAAGAAATCAACGATTCTGGCGGTGTACTTGGTAGACCCATTGAATTGGTCATAGTAGATGATGAAATGAAACCCGAGAAGGGTGCTGCTGCCGTGGATAAACTCGCCACAGTCGACAAAGTGGATTTCTTTGTTGGTGGGATGTCAAGCGGTGTTCATCTTGCACAAATTCCAATTTTGAAAAAGTACAAGAAAATCACTGTTTGGATAGGAGCTGCGTCTTACAAATGTGAAGAAGCCATTGGTGCTGATGCAGATTGGTATTTTCACTTACATCCTTGGGATTATCTACAAGGTGAAAGTTACGCAATAGGTTGGAAAGCCATAACAGAGAAATATCCTCAGGTGAAGATCGAAAAAATATTTTTGGCTTATGAAGAAGGTGCTTTTGGTACGTCATCTTTTAAATCTTACTTGGATGAATTTGAGCTTGCCAAAAAAGGTACTGGCGTTTGGGCAGGATTGATGAAAGATTTAAAAGGTGCACCATTCAAAAGTGCAGCTCTTGGTGGAGGAGACTACAGAGCCATGCTTTTGCAAGCAAAACAATATGACCCAGATTTGTTCATTTGGGCAGGTTATGATGCCGATGCGATACCAATGTTGACTCAAGCTAAGGAAATAGGTTTTGCTCCGAAACTCTTTGTTGGAGCGCCTCCAGGATGGCCTGCCGATTTTGGCAAAAATCCACTATCAAATGGAGTCGTTCTCTATGGCATGTGGGCTCCCGCATTAAAAGATGTCAGTGCGATTGCAAGACATTTTTGGGATGCATATGTGAAAGAGTTCAACGAAGAACCCGCAACATACTTTGCACCACTTGGTTATACAAACATTTATTTCTTAATCGAAGCAATCAAGAAGGCTGGTACACTTGATGATAAAGCAATAATTCAAGCCTTAAGAGAGATAGAATATGAATCTCCAGTTGGTGGAGTATTAAAGATCTCACCAAGTAGAATCATTAAGAATCAAGGTTTCCGAGCACAAAAAATTCTTCAATGGCAGAATGGTGTGCAACATGTAATTTGGCCATTTGAATATGCCACAGCCGAACTCATCTATCCATTTCCGAGTTGGTCAGGTAAATGAAACAGAAAGGCTGGGCGACAGCCCAGCCTTTTGCCTACAGAGAGGTGAAAAGATGAAAAAAATCTTCAACTGGAAAATATTCTTTTTGTTGATGTTGATTGCAGTTGCAATTTTTCGTCCATATGCTTTCTTTTATGGACTACAGAGAGGGAGTCTTTATTCTTTGGTTGCCTTACCACTCGCTTTGATCCTTGGAATAGTCGGATTGTTGAATCTTGCACACGGTGATTTCCTGACCCTTGGAATGTACATGGGTTATGTGATTTTCAACCAATTTCATTTTGATCCAATCGTTTCGATGATTTTTATAGGACCATTTCTCTTTCTGATCGGTTTTGCTGTTTATAAATCAACGATTGAAAGAGTTTTGAAATCACACCATTTGAATCTCTTACTCATAACCTTTGGAATATCGATCACCTTTGTTGAACTGGTGAACGTATTCTGGACTTCAAGACCAAGGAATATTTACGTGCCATATGCTGCTCGATCTGTAAATATCTTAGGAATAAGTGTCGGTGCATATGAATTTTTATATGTCATCGCGGCTATTTTAATTTTGCTCGCGATAATGTTCATTTTGAAAAAAACACGGTTTGGGCAAGCGGCTTTTGCCGTGGGACAGAACCCCAAAGGAGCAGCTATAGTAGGTATAAACGTAAAACTGGTTTACACTATCACCTTTAGTTTGGCAACTGCTATGACAGCTGTTTCTGCAGCGTTGATGATGCCAAGAGTTTCCATTTTTCCAACTGTAGGCGGACCTTTTACCATGAAATCTTTCTGTCTTACTGCAATGGCTGGTCTTGGAAACCTTCCAGGTATCTTGATCTCTGGTATTACTCTCGGAGTAGTAGAAGCAATAGTACAATCAATTCCCGGTTACAGTGGCTGGTCCGATCTTGTGTTTTTCGGCGTCTTGATCTTGGTGATAGCGATTAGGGCTTATCGGAGGGCTGAAAGATGAGAAAAGTTCTTCTCATTATTGGTATACTGGTTTTCATTACATTTCTTCCGATTTTTGTAGATATGTATCTGATTCATGTTGCCAGCTCGATAATGTTGTTCATGTGCCTTGCACTTAGCTGGGACATGATGTTGAGAACTGGACAACTGTCATTTGGCACAGCTGGTTTTTTCGGACTCGGTGCTTACGCTGCGGTGATAGCCGTTGATGATTTTGCAATAACTCCCATCATGAGCATATTCATTGGCGCTGTATTTGCCGCAATTGTAGCATTGGGTGTTGGGATTGCTGTTCTAAAACTCCGAGAAATGTACTTTGCCATCACGACCCTTGCCCTTACCAGTGTTTTCTTGGTACTTGCTCGAAATCTTTCAGATCTCACTGGTGGTGCAGCAGGCAAAGTGCTTTTCAATGCGATATTCGATGGCGATCCAAAAAAAACTTATTGGTTGATAATGGTTTTTACATTGTTGGTCATAGGCATTTCTGAAATCTTTCAGAGGACCAGAATAAGATATGCTATAAGCTCGATAAGAAACGATGAACTTGTTGCGAAATCCAGTGGGATAAATATTTTCAAGTATTTGCTATTCGTTTTTATTGTTACTTCTGCCATACAGGGAGCGGCAGGAGCTATTTATGCCCAGCAATATGCTTTCGTTGAACCAGAAAGTACTTTTTCAGCAAATTTCTTATTGCTACCTATCGCCATGGCATTAGTCGGCGGTATCCATTCAACACTTGGACCGATAGTGGGAGCTATAATTTTGGGATTTGCTTCGGAATATCTGAAGTTGCTGATGCCTTATGGGCACTTGATAATATACGGGATAATAATCATTTTGGTCATAATCTTTTTGCGTAAAGGTGTTTATGGAACGATAGTAGATAAAATCAGATCAAATTGATCGGAGGTTTTTCTATGGAACTATTGCGACTTGAAAATGTGACAAAATATTTCGGAGGACTTGTGGCAGTAAACAATGTGAGTTTTGAAATACAGGAAAATGAAATCTTAGGCATAATAGGGCCCAACGGTGCGGGTAAAACTACTCTTACCAGTTTGGTGGCAGGAACACTTCAACCTTCTGCTGGAAGAATCTTTTTCAATAGCAAAGATATCACTGGAATACCTGCACATATAAGAGCCCAACTGGGTATCTCAAGGACTTTCCAAACTGTGAGACCACTGAGAGACTTTACAGCACTTGAAAACATTGTTGTTGGAGCACTTTTTGCAAAAGGTGAAAAACTCAGCAAAGCGATCGAGAGCGCAGAAAAAGTATGTGAATTTCTCAAACTCGAGCGTAAGGATTTTTACCCCGACAAACTCACCGTCTTTGAGTTGAAAAAATTGGAGATAGCAAGGGCAATTGTTTCAGATCCAAAAGTACTCTTTTTGGACGAAGTGATGGCTGGTTTAAATCATGAAGAGATGAAAGAGATGATAGAGATAGTTAAAGCTTTGAGAAATAAAGGCATGGCAATTTGCGTCATAGAACACGTTATGAGCGTTATAAGCGAACTAACCGACAGAGTCGTAGTCCTTGACAGAGGTGAGATAATTGCCCAAGGTCCATACCAAGAGGTTTCTCAGGACAAGCGTGTCATAACGGCGTACTTGGGGGAGGAAGATTAATGCTTGAAATAAAAGATCTCAATGTTGCTTATGGTAAGATTCCAGTTATCTGGGACCTATCGTTAAATATAGATTCAGAGGCTGTTGGATTGTTTGGACCAAATGGTGCAGGTAAGACAACTCTGATAAACTGTATCCTTGGCTTGATCAGACCGGTGAGTGGTACTATAAACTTTGAAGGGCAAAATATAGTTGGAATGGAAACTCACAAGATTGCACGTCTTGGCATTGCTTTAGTACCTCAAGAAAGAGAACTCTTCCCACTCATGAGTGTTGAAGAAAATCTCAAAGTCGGCGCAGCCTATATTCCACATGCGAGAAATCACATTGTTGATAGTATGAACTTTGTTTTCACAATTTTTCCAGTTCTCAAGGAAAGGCTTTCTCAAAAGGCAGGTACAATGAGCGGAGGAGAACAAAGAATGCTCGCGGTAGGTAGGGCTTTGATGGCTCGTCCAAAGTTATTGATCCTTGATGAACCTTCTGTTGGACTTCAACCGTCGATAGTAATAGAGATGTTCGCAAAGCTCAGACAGATAAAAAATGAAGGAGTGGCAATACTTTTGACTGAACAAAATGTCAAACAAGGTTTAAAGGTAATCGATAGGGGTTATGTAATCGAAAACGGTAGAATAGTACTCGAGGACGAATCAAAAAATCTTGCTCAAAATGAGCACGTGAAGAAAGCATATCTCGGTGTATGAAAGGAGTGGATTTATGAGACTTGAAGGAAAGGTTTGTATTATCACTGGTGCAGCAAGTGGTATAGGTAGGGAGGCATCATTGCTCTTTGCAAAGGAGGGTGCAATAGTTTGTGCTTGTGATCTGGCAAAAGAGCAGTTGGACAAGTTGGTTGAAGATGCGAATAATTTACCCGGAAAGATCGATCCATACCTTTTGAATGTTACAAAAAGGGAAGATGTCTTCAAGGTCGTCGAGCAAATCGCCACGAAATACGGTAAGATCGATGTGCTTGTGAACAACGCCGGTATAACAAGAGATGCTTTGTTGGTGAAGATGACCGAGGAAGAATGGGATGCAGTAATCAATGTAAACCTCAAAGGTGTTTTCAACATGACTCAAGCTGTTGCACCTTACATGATCAGAGCTCAAAAAGGTTCTATCATAAACACATCTTCAGTTGTTGGCATATACGGGAATGTCGGACAGACCAACTACGCTGCCACAAAAGGTGGCGTGATAGCTATGACCAAGACTTGGGCAAAAGAACTCGCACGCAAAGGAGCCCAAATAAGAGTCAATGCAGTTGCACCCGGTTTCATCAAGACACCGATGACCGAGAAGGTACCTGACAAGATCATCGAAGCTGTTACGACTCGAACTGCACTGGCGAGAATGGGAGAACCTGAGGAGGTCGCAAATGTCTATCTGTTCCTTGCAAGCGATGAGTCTTCATTTGTAACAGGCCAGGTCATAGGTGTCGACGGTGGTTTACAACTCTGAAAGGGGGTATTTTCATGAAGAAGTTTTTAACTCTTCTGGCAGCGCTGGTTTGCATCCTTGTTCTGGCTGAAGTTGGTGTATACAGCGACAAAATAGTCGTAGGTTCTTTCCAGGCTCTTTCTGGTTCTTACGCAATAATTGGGCAGGAGATGTCTAAGGGAATGAAAGCCTATTTTAACTGGGTCAACAAGAACTCTGGTGTCTATGGAAGGAAAATCGAACTCATAATAGCAGATGATCAACTTAATCCATCAAAAACTGTGGTAGAAGTGAAAAGGCTTGTTGAATCCGACAAAGTCTTTGCAATCGTAGGAGGGCTTGGCACATACGGTTGTCTTGCTGTTATGGATTATTTAGAGCAGAATAAAGTACCATTTGTGTATCAGGGAGCCGGGACCAGTTTACTTGTTATGCCACCCAAGAAATATATTTTTGGGGTGCAGCCAGATTACACCCTCGAGGGACAGCTCATAGCTAAATTTCTTGTTAAAGAGCTTGGTAAGAAAAAAATAGCGATTCTTTACATGGCAAACGATATAGGAAAAGAAGGATATGCAGCAGCTCTCAGCAGATTACAATCGTACAATTTGAAACCTGTCGTTGAAATAAGTTACAACCCGGCCGAAACAGATTACAGTGCTCTCGCCGTAGATGTTCTGAATGCGAATCCCGAAGCAATTATTATATATGGGCTCATAACAGATACCATAAGATGGATCAAGACGCTGAGAGATTATGGTGTGACAAGTGATATAGTCACTATCTATCCAAACGCGGATCCAAGCCTTGTTACATTGGGAGGAAAATATGTGGAAGGAATTTATCTAACGGGCTGGGTCCCACTTGCAACGCCAGACAAACCTGAATTTGTCAGGGATTATGAACGAGCTGTTGCAATATTTCAGGAGACTTATCCCAAAGAAATTCCATCCTCATATGCCGTTGCCGGATTCATTGCTGCGGAAGTTTTTGTACAGGGGCTGCTTCGAGCAGGTTCTGATTTAACCAGAGAAGGACTTGTAAAAGCTCTTGAGACCTTTGATCATTGGAATGGCATCCTGGCAAAAGATATAACCTGGGGCCCGAATTTGAGGCGAGGAAAGTCCAGTATGTATTTCATAAAAATCGAAAACGGCGTCTTTGTCCCAGTAACAGATCTCATCTCATTGCAGGATTAGTTTTTTTGGAATGAAGGGGCAAATTGCCCCTTCATTATGGAGGTGAAAAATTGTCACTTCTGGATATTAGGAACTTAACTGTCAAATTTGGAGGCTTAACGGCCATTGAAGATTTTTCTATGAATGTAAAAGAAGGTGAAATTCATTCTCTTATAGGTCCCAACGGTGCTGGAAAGACAACGGTCTTTAATGTCATAACAGGGGTTGTCAAACCAGTAGCTGGAAGAATATTATTTGACGGTACCGATATAACAAAAGAAGAAACACATAAAATTGTCAAATTTGGTATAAGCAGGACTTTTCAAAGTGTTGTTGTGTTTAAATATATGACTGTCCTGGAAAATTTGTACCTTGGTTATCACAGCAGGTTGAATATCAGTATGCTGAATGAGATTATTCCAAATAAAAAAAGTTCAGAACAAATCTGGAATATGTACAGATCTGCCCTCGAAATAGCAGATTTTCTTGATTTAAAAACAAGGCTCTTGAGTTATGCCGGAATGATTCCATTTGCCGCCCAAAAAATGGTCGAAATTGGCAGGGCATTGATGAGCAAACCAAAACTGCTGCTTCTTGACGAACCAGCTGCTGGCTTGACAGAAGTTGAAACAGAAAAGCTCAAGAAAATAATCAGATTAATAAGAGACAAATTGAAGATAACCATCTTGCTTGTTGAACATGATATGCCCATCGTTATGAGTATTTCAGACAAAATAACAGTCCTGGACTTTGGCAGAAAGATAAGTGAAGGTGCACCTGAGCAGGTTAGAAAAGATCCGAAAGTTATAAAGGCATATTTGGGAGAGAGTGAAAGTGCTTGAGATAAAAAGTATAACAGTACAATATGGACCTGTCATTGCTGTGAAGGAAATTTCCATGGATATACGGCAAAAAGGTATTACTGTATTACTTGGGGCAAATGGAGCGGGCAAGACATCTACTTTAATGGCAATTGCTGGTTTGAATGATCTTTCTCATGGCTCAATATTTTTTGAAGGGAAAAGAATAGACAGGTTGCCAGCCTATGAAAGAGTGAGAAAAGGCATTGTTCTCTGCCCCGAGAGCAGATTGGTTTTTCAAAAAATGACCGTTATGGAAAATTTGAAAGCAGGTGCATATACGAGAAAAGGTGGTATTTCAGGGGAGTTTGACCTTGTTTTTTCTATTTTTCCGAAACTCAAAGACAGAGCGAAGCAACTTGCAGGGACACTTTCTGGAGGAGAAAGACAAATGCTCGCCATAGCAAGAGCTTTGATGAGTAAACCAAAGCTTCTGATGCTTGACGAACCTTCAATGGGCTTAGCACCAAATCTGGTTGTTGAAATGATGGCAGCAATCAAACAGATCAATGAAACAGGTGTAACTGTGCTTTTAGTTGAGCAAAACGCGTTCAGCGCGTTAAAAATTGCCGATTATGCGTATGTTCTTCAAACAGGAAAAGTGGTTCTTGAAGGATCTGCAGAAGATTTATTACAAGATAAAACAATTGTTGAGCAGTATCTGGGAGGATGATTATGATATTAAATAGACTGATTCTCGGATTGTCGACAGGTTCTTTTTATTCGTTAGTAGCCCTCGGTATTGTAATTATATACAAAACAACCGGGTTGATGAATTTCGCTTTTGGAAATATGGCCATGTTCATGGCTTATATAGCATACACCTTCGTAACAATTGGAGTAGGGCCAGTCTGGGCTTTGCTTTTCACAATACCTGTAGCTGCTCTATTCGGTTTTGCTGTTGAAAAATATACCCTCAGGCCAATAAGAAATCTTTCACACAGTTCGATGTTGATTATCACGCTTGGAATTCTTATGATTCTGGAAGGTCTTGTGGTTCAAATATGGGGTACACAATATAAATCTTTTCCAGAGCTTGTAACGGGACGCCCGTTCATCTTGAGGGGAAATTTCGGCATAGTTGTGTTCAGAAGGCAGGATATACTTGTTTTCAGCATCTTGATAGCTGTATCTGTAGCGATTTTTTTCATTCTGAAATATACAAGATCAGGTATTGCCATCAAAGCTGTTTCAGAAAATGAAAATGTAGCTCAATTAATGGGTATTAATCCTTCGCGTGTATTTTCTATTTCCTGGATGATCGGTACCGCTGTCGGTACTGTTGTCGCTCTGCTTGGGGCACCAAAAACATATGTTTCACCAACCATGATGCTTTTTTATCAGCTCCAAGGATTCACAGCAGCTGTTTTAGGGGGATTCGACAGTTTTGCCGGTGCGATTTTGGGAGGCCTCACCCTCGGTGTTATAGAGACTTTCGTTGGTGGATATATAAGCAATGAATTAAAAACAACTTTTTCGCTGGCATTGATAATTGCCGTTTTGCTCATCAGACCGCAGGGATTTTTTGGAAGCCGGGAAGTCAGGAGAGTGTGAAAAATGCATTGGCTTTTATTGATAATTACACTTGTTGTCCTTCCATTTATTTTCAAATCAAGCACCTTCATTTTAACTATCATGAATCTGACAATGATTTACACAATGGCTGGTATGGGATTGAATTTGATAATGGGTTATACGGGACAGGTATCCATAGGTCACGCAGCTTTTATGAGTATAGGTGCGTATACTTCAGCAATATTAACACAAAGACTATCAATACCATTGCCACTGAGCTTGATATGTGCTACAGCTATTGGTGGTATTTTCGGGCTGGCCCTGGGTTTTCCAGCACTCAGGCTTGCTGGTTTTTACTTGGCGATAGCCACGATGGGTTTTGGTATAGCAATAGAGCAACTTTTTGGCGCTCTCGAAAATTTTACAGGTGGTCACATAGGAATTCGCAACATAACAAAATTAGGTAGTGAGCTCGAAAGCTATTACATCATTCTGATATTAATTATCGTTGCATTCTATTTTTTCAACAAACTTGTCAATGGAAAAACCGGGAGGGCATTGAAAGCCATTAGAGAAAACGAATTGGTAGCAAATGTTTTGGGTGTCAATCTAACTCATTACAAAGTACTTTCTTTTGTAATAGGTTCTGCTTACGCTGGTTTGGCAGGAGCTTTATATGCCCACGTTATTGGGTATATATCACCAGCTGATTTTGGTCTTGGTAAATCTTTAGAATTGCTCGCTGTAGTAGTTATTGGCGGAATGGGTATGGTATCCGGGCCGATTTTTGGCGCTGTGTTCTATACAGTTTTACCTTTTTTCCTGAGCCGGGTAGGTTTCTCACTTTCAATCATTTTTGGTTCGGTTCTTGTTCTTGTTGTGCTCTTTATGCCAAGAGGTATAGCATATTACGCGCAACGTTTTTGGTTTAACTGGGCCGAACTACCGCTGATAATCTTCAAGCGAAAAAAAGTATCACCCGATGGAGATTATGTGGAACTCAGTTTTGGAAAAATGCATTATGTTCAAAGTGGAGATGGAGAAAAGGTTATTCTGTGTATTCATGGAAATTTTGGTTCTTACAGATGGTACAAACCAATGATGGAAAAAGTTCATGGGTATAAAATAATAGCCATAGATTTGCCAAATTTCGGCGATTCGTCACGATCAACAGTTTCGCTCGATTTTTACGCAGATTCCGTACATGAATTTATCGAGAAGATGCAAATAAAACCATCTGTTATTGCCCATTCCCTTGGTGGCGCAGTGGCAATGTTACTTGCCAAGAAATACCCAGATTCGATTGCTTCTCTTATACTGGTTGATCCATGCCCTGCCGACGGACTTGTTACTCCAAATGAGAATCTCCCATATCTGAAATTTTACAAAAGAAGCAGGATTTTGCTTAAAAAATCATTAACTGGCCTTCTGAGGAAACTTAAAGATAAAAAGTATTTCGAGCAACTTGTTGACGATGCCCTCAAAATGAATCCGGAAAGTATATACACTCACGCGATAGAACTTGGAAAGTTCAGATTATCTATCGATACTTATTCTGTTCCAACTGTTGTTGTTTATGGAGATTTAGATCCGCTTCTGACAAAAGAACAGATGTTAAAAACAGCCGAAGTACTGAAAGCAAAGTTAATTGTGCTTGAAAATGTCGGGCATACTCCATTTGTTGAAGTTCCAGATCTTTTCATAGAAACTGTTAAAAATTATCTGTGAGGAGGTAAAAACGATGAAATATGCGAAAATAATCTCTTCTGGTATGTATGTCCCACAAAAAATAATGACTAACAAAGAATTTGAACAAATCACCAATATGGTCATCGATCCATATTTTACCGAGCAGATAGGTATAAATCACAGGCACATATCTCAATCTCATGAAACGCCAACATTTATGGCAGCAGAGGCTGCAAAAAAAGCTCTTGAGAGGATCAATATGAAACCAGAGCAGATCGATTTGATAATACTTGGTACAGATACACCTGAAGCTGTTTCTCCACCTGATGCTGCTCGAGTTCAATATCTGATTGGTGCAAATAAAGCTGAACCACTGGCCTTTAACGTTAATGCCTCATGCGCAAATGGTGCTTTATTACTTGACATAGCATCTCGATACATCGCACTCGGAGATTACAAAAATGTTTTAGTCATAGGTGTCTATGCTATGACAAAGTTTTTGAACTGGAAATATTCCTGGGAAGCTCTGTTTTCCGATGGTGCTGGTGCTTTGATATTGACGGCAGATGATAAACCAGGCTATCTTGGAAGTGTTTCAAGATGTGATGGAAGCTGGTGGCATAACTGGGGCATCTACATGGGTGCTGGAACTATGAATATCGAAGGCATTGATAGAGGTCTTCACAAACTCGACTTGAGGGCGGCTTATCCTGCTACTGTGAACGAAGAAGGCTGGCCTGTACTAATCAACAAATTAATTGAAAAATGTAAGATCTCAAAAGAAGAAATCGGAATGATGTTTTTCACACAGGTGAGAAAGAAAACCATACTGAAAGTCATGGAAATTCTTGGCATGAGTGAAGACAAAACTCATATGATAATGGACAAATATGGTTATACAGGTTCTGCATGTGTTTACATGGCTTATGATGATGCTTTCGACTGTGGGAAGATGAGAAACATGGAGGGTAAGGTTCTGATCTTTTTGACTTCAGGAGTTGGATTTCAGCAGGTTGCGGTAGCTTTCAGGTGGTAGGTATGTTCAAAACAAGTGATGGAATTATGATAGATTACAAAGTTCAGGGTGAATCAGAAGAAGTTGTTGTTTTTCTCAACGGTATTTTCATGGATTACAACAGCTGGTTTTTTATCACAGAGCAGCTTAAAGGTCAATATAGAATCATTCTTCACAATTTCAGGTGTCAGTGGAGCTCGCAAAACGGTTCGTGTAGTTTCGAAAGGCACGTTGAAGATCTCAAAGAACTCCTTGATTATTTAAAGATCAGCAAAGTGCATCTGGTTGGAACATCTTATGGTGCAGAAGTTGGAATGTTTTTCGCTGTCAGATATCCAGAGTTGGTAAAATCTCTCACGATTATAACCGCGACAGCCCGTATAACGCCATCTATCAAATACAAAGCTCTGAGATGGAAAGATGGTGCGATGAGTAAAAATAAAGAGATATTTGTCAGAAGCTGGATCAACGATGTCTACAGCGAGCAATTTCTTGACAGATATCCAAACCTGTTCGGCACAATTATTCAACGAATGTCGCAGTTCAATTACGAAGGAGCAGTAAAATTGCTGGATGCCTTCCTTGAGCTTGAGCGAAAACCTTTGTTAAATCAACTTTCGAAGATAGGTGCACCTGCGCTTGTTGTTTCTGCCCAATTTGATAACATAAAACCAGTGAACTTTTCACAGGAAATAGCACAGCAAATACCCGGCGCTAAGCATGTGTGCATTCCAGATTGTGGCCATGCCGCGGTAATTGAAAAGCCAAAGGAGGTACTTTTTCTGATAAAAGCGCATCTGTTTTTCCTGAAAAACTAAAAGAGATTAGACCTATGCCAAGATACGGCAACTTTACCAGGATCCCGGTTGACATTCTCCATAATATATATATACGAAAATATAAAATCTCAAAAATAACTAAAAAGCTTTTGGAGAAATGTTTTGAGTCAAAAAACACGTTAAAAATCTTTCAGGATGCCTGAGATAGAACTTAGTTTCAACTAAGATAGAATTTTTTAATTCTGTTCTGAATTTGACAATCTTTTTTGATAGAAACTCCCTGCACAAGCAAAGTTTCACACCCCGGTGATGCTGATTATGTTGTAAACAACTTCATACATCCCGGTTAAAATTATTGATTGTCTGTATTACTGAGGCTTTCTTCAAGCCATTGTTTGTAGTTTGCATCAACAGTTTTTATTTCAACGCTGAAAATTGCCGGAACAGAATAGGGGTGAAGCTCTTTCAACTTTTTGAACACTTCTTGTTCTTTGAAGTTGCTGGTTTTCAAAATTGCCGCAAATTCTTTATCTTGAGAGACTTTCCCATCCCACCAGTAGCCTGAGTCAATTTGAAAGACATTAAAACAAGCTATGAGTTTTTCCAAAAGCAGGTTTTTACAAATCTCCAGGGCTTTTTCTCTGTCGGGAAAAGTTGTGTAGATTATTATCATCGCAATCACTCCTTAATTTATATTGATTTTTCCCGGCTCTATAAATGTGATTTGTCTCTTTCAGAGAAAGCTTTCTTCTGGATTTCTCAGGAATAAAGTTCTTTAAAGACAGTTTCCGGCGGTATGTTTTCAAGCACTGCTATTCTTTTGTGAATGGGAGGATGAGTGCTGAACAGATCAGCAAAAAAACCTTCTTTGTTGTTCACATTTCGCCTGAGAGGATCAGATATAAAGAGATGTGCAGTTGCTATTGTTGCCCCTTTGGTTTTACCGCGAATTTTCTGCAGTTTGGCTATCTTTCTCAATGCGCCCGATAAACCTCGAGGGTTCCTTGTCAATTCAACTGCTTTCGCATCAGCAAGGTATTCGCGAGTTCGAGAAACAGCAAAAACTGTTATCCTCCCAATTAGAGAGAACAGGGTGGCAACAACAGCAATCACAAGAAGTGCAAGTATTATGTAGGCACCACTATCTTTTTCTTTTCTCTTCGAGCCTTTTGGCCCAAGCCATCCCACAAATTTGAGTGATCGCCAGGCAAAAAGTTGTACCAGTACCATTGTTCCAAGAATAGCGCTAACTGTTGTCATTAATAATGTGTCTTTGTTTATTATATGACTCACTTCATGAGCAATTACGCCCTCTGTTTCTTCCCGGTTCAGGTTATTTAACAAGCCCCGCGTCACACAAATGACGCTATCTTCCTGTTTGAATCCTGCTGCAAAAGCATTTATATTTTCGTCTTCCATTATATATACCTTTGGAACATTTTTTATTCCGCAAGCAATAGAAATTTCCTCAACTATGTTTTTGAGCTGTCTCTCCTCAAGTTCTTTTTCATTAATTGGTTTAGCTCCCACAGATCTGAGTACAAGTGATGAACCAGCCTGTGTCCCAATTAAAACCTGTATTGATGCTATCAGTGCTAAAATAAGTGTTCCAGCAGGGAAGCTTGAGAACATAACATCTACGAGAAATCCAAGAAGCATCATCAAAACTATGAAAAAGAATATTAAAAGGTACGTTCTACGCAAATTTTTTGCCTGCTGGGCGAAATAATTCATTAAACCACCTCAGAGGCTAAGGTCAACTTTCGGGGTTTCTTTCTCATCACTTGTAGCTTCGAAAAATGGATAGGCTTTAAATCCAAACATATTTGCTACTATGTTGACTGGAAAAATCTCTATTGAAGTGTTGTATTTCATCACGGTGTCATTATAAAACTGCCTCGCATAGGTTATCCTGTTTTCTGTGCTCGTCAATTCTTCCATTAATTGGCTGACCTGTTGATTTGATTTCAGGTCAGGATATTTTTCAAAAACAGCGAGCAATCTTGACAGAGCTCCAGAGAGTTCACCTTCAGCTTTGATTCGGTCGCCGATAGAACCACCAGAAATGGCTTTAGATCTTGCATTTATAACTGCTTCGAGTGTTTCTTTCTCAAATTTCATGTATCCCTTAACCGCATTTACCAGATTTGGTATAAGATCATGTCGCCTTTTTAGTTGAACATCTATTTGGCTCCATGCATTCTCCACACGCTTTTTCTTTCCCACAAGGGAGTTGTATGCACCGATGAACCATACAACTAAGATGACTATAATTACAAGAATTACACCAAAAATTACCATAACGACACCTCCTCAATAACTATACCACAATTGTATCTTATTGATTTTTGAAATTGTATCAAAGCAATCACGAAAAATGGCAATTTTGGTGCAATCAGTCTCTTTTGGTACTTTTATGGATTGAACTTTAATTAAGATTCAGCAGCCTAAGGTATGAGTAAACATGGTAATATCAAAATAGAAAAAAGCTATGCATGTGCAACACAGTTTATCTTTAATGGAGGTTATTCTGTGACACGCGAAGAACTTATGAAAATTGTTGCAAGCAGGATCGAAAAGTGCACATCTTGCCCTTTATTCAATACCAGAACAAATGTCGTTGTAGGTGAAGGCAATCTTTATGCGCCCATTATGTTTGTTGGAGAAGGTCCTGGTGAAGAAGAGGATAAGACAGGGAGACCTTTTGTTGGAAGAGCTGGGCAGCTTCTTACAAAAATTCTCGAGTCGGTAAACATCGACCGTGAGGATGTTTACATATGCAATATTGTGAAATGCAGGCCTCCCGAGAACAGAGTTCCAAAGGCAGAGGAACAAAAAGCATGTGGCCATTATTTAATGGCACAGATAATGATTGTAGATCCAGCTATTATAGTTCCTCTTGGTAGCACAGCTTTATCTTTTTTTCTTGGCCAGAATGTATCCATAACGGAATTCCGTGGAAAGGAACTTGACTGGAAAGCTGGTAAAAAATTATTCCCAATGTTTCATCCCAGTTATTTGTTGAGAAATCCATCTAAAGCCAAGGGATCTCCCAAGGATTTAACCTGGCAAGATATCAAAAAAGTTCGGGAATTTTTCGACCAAAAAAGGAGGTAAAAATATGGCAAGGGGAAGAAAGAAAATTTTAACACCGGCTCTTGAAGATTATCTTACAGTAATTTATGAAATCCAGCAAAAACAGCCCGCTGCGAGAATAAGTACAGTTGCCCGCAAAGTTGGTGTCAGCCTTCCGAGTGTTACAAATGCAATGAGGCGCCTTGCTGACCTTGGATATGTGGAATATGAAAAATATGGCCTCATAATTCTAACGAATAAAGGAAAAAGAAAAGCTCAAACTATGAGAACTCTTCAGCAAAGAATATGCAACTTCTTCTACTACGTTTTGGGTATACCAATAGAGGTGTCCGAGAAACTTTCAAAACATTTGTCACATTATTTGACGGCCCGGACAAGAGACAGAATCAAAGATTTTTATAAGATTATAATTGATTTCGACGAAACCAAGGCAAAAGATCTCAGAAATTTCATTGAAGAAAGCAGGCAATTGATCAATGTCACGCATTTGCCAGCAGAGGTTCTTGAAGACATTAAAGCTGTTGAAACAGAAGAAGACGAAGAAGAAGGTGAATGATTATGGCTTCCGTTCTGGTGACTGGTGGGGCTGGTTTTATAGGATCACATCTTGTTGATGCCTTAATTGAAAAAGGACATCGTGTTGTTGTAGTTGATAATTTAGTCAGCGGAAAGATAGAAAATTTAAACAAAAATGCGCTTTTTTATCAACAGAGTATAGAAGATGATGAAATGATGGAACGTGTTTTCATGCTGCACAGATTTGACTTTGTTTTTCACCTCGCGGCTCAGGCAAGTGTCAGTGTTTCTGTGAAAGAACCCATTAAGGATGCAAAAACTAACATCTTGGGCAGTCTTGTTTTACTTGAGAAAAGTGTTAAGCATGGCGTCAAAAAATTTATCTTTTCTTCCACTGGTGGAGCTATCTATGGTGACAACGTACCCTTACCGACAAATGAAGCAATTGGCCCAAATCCTGCGTCACCTTACGGAATTGCCAAAAGATCTGTGGAAATGTATTTAGAATTCTATAAAAATGAAAAGTCGTTGAATTATATTGCGCTGAGATATGGAAATGTTTATGGACCTCGTCAGGATCCGAATGGAGAAGCGGGAGTCATTGCAATATTTTCTTCAAGAATGCTTAAAGGCGAGGATGTTCATATATTTGGCGATGGAGAATATGTAAGAGATTACGTATATGTAAAAGATGTTGTGACGGCGAATTTGCTTGCCATGGAAAAAGATTTCACGGGAATTTACAATATAGGTACTGGCGTGGGAACATCTGTGAACGCTCTCTTCAAAATGCTTTCAACGATAACTGGTTACTCGAAGCAACCAATTTACTCATCTCCGAGGAAAGGGGATTTGAGAAAGAGTATTCTTGATTCAAAAAAGGCAGAGTTAGAGCTTGGTTGGCATCCAGTCACGGAACTTTCCGACGGTTTAAAGATGACAGTTGAGTTTTTCAGATGATTCTGGGGGCTTCCGCATGCCAGAGAATTTGAGCAATGTTCCGCTTGCTGAAAGAGTGAGACCGAAAAATGTAGAAGATTTGGTCGGTCAGCAACATGTGATGGGAAAAGAAGGTATACTACGGAAAGCCCTTGAAAAAGGGATGATGTTTTCTTGTGTACTCTATGGTCCACCCGGATGTGGAAAGAGTTCAATAGCAGAACTCATAAGAAAACATGTGGATGCGGAATTTTTCTTCTTCAGCGGGGCTCTACACGGCGCAAACGACATAAAGCAAGCGATGAACAGAGCTCAAGAGATGAAAAGATATGGCAAACAAACTATTATTTTCATAGATGAAATCCACAGACTTAACAAAGCTCAGCAGGACCTTCTTTTGTCGAAAGTAGAGGATGGTACTATAACACTGATTGGAGCGACAACTGAAAATCCATCCTTTGAGATAATTCCTCCTCTCCTCTCGAGATGTCGGGTGATCTTTTTAAAACCCCTTTCTAACGAGGAATTGATAAAAATTATGAAAAGAGCAATTATAGTAGACGAGAAAATAGCAAGTTACGAGATCAATGTAACTGACGAGGTTTTTCAGGCTATAGCCCAGATGTCTCAAGGAGATGCGCGATTCGCCTTGAATACTCTTGAAATAGCTATCGAAGCTGCTCGAGGAATGAATCAAAAAATAGTTGATTTCAATGTACTTCAGGCAAGCAGCGGTTACAAACCCCATGGTTACAGGAAAGAAGAACATTATGATTTTGCATCGGCTTTTATCAAAAGCTTGCGTGGAAGTGATCCTGACGCGGCACTTTACTATATGGCACGTATGATAGATTCTGGGGAAGATCCCATGTTCATAGCAAGAAGGATGATAATTCTTGCCAGTGAGGACATAGGCCTCGCAGACCCGATGGCTTTACTGGTTGCAACGTCTGCTGCTCAGGCTGTTGAATATGTGGGATTACCAGAATGTGCTTTGAATCTTGCTCAGGCAGCCATATATCTTGCAGCTGCTCCCAAGAGCAATTCAGTCTACTTAGCACTTGAAAAAGCAAAGGATGTTGCAAAACGTTCAACAGGTGTCCAGGTACCTCTTTTCTTGAGGAATCCGGTCACAAAATTGATGAAAAATTCTGGCTATGGAGAAGAGTATATTTACCCCCATGAGACAGGTGGCTTCGTGAAAAGAAGTTATATGCCTGACGAGCTAAGCAGAATTAAAATATACACTCCAAAATCTATCGGCAAAGAAGAAAATATCAAAAAGAGGCTTGAAGAACTCTGGGGAAAGGAAAAGTATTCGAAGGGGGAAGATGATGAAGAAGGTTAGTTCAACAAATCTTGTTTATGCGTTCTCATCCTCAATGAGCCCTGTCTTGGAAGTTGCTTCTGGTGATCAGATTGTTTTTGAAACTATAGACGCACTGGGTGGGCAAATCAAATTCGAAGGTGATGTAATCAATTTGGATTTTTCAAAAGTTAATCCTGCAACTGGTCCTGTTTTTATAAAAGGAGCGATGCCTGGAAATACTCTTAAGGTAAAAATATTAAAGATAGATTTGGCAGAAGAAGGTGTGATAGTTTGCGAGGAAGGTTTCGGGGTTTTTCCGGAACTGGTAAAAGGTTTCAAAGCTAAAATGCTTCGTATAAAAGATGGGTTTGTTAGATTTGATAAGCTGAGTATTCCCGCCAATCCAATGATAGGTGTTATAGGCGTTGCTCCGGAAAACGGGCATTTTACCACAGGTACTGCGTACAAACATGGTGGCAATATGGACACTAAGTATGTGAAAACCGGGAGTGCAGTTTACTTACCAATTTTCCAGCCCGGTGCCTGTTTGGCTCTTGGAGATGTTCACGCTGCAATGGCTGATGGAGAAGTCTGTGTTTCTGCTTGCGAAGTTTGTGCAAATGTGACAGTTGAGGTAGAACTGATCAATTATGAAATAGAATGGCCATTAATTGAGACAGAGAGTGGTTTTTTCATAGTTGTCTCTATGGGAACAGTTGAAGAAGCCTTAAAAGAAGTTACGTACCAGGCAGTAAAGTTTTTAAGTAGAAAATTAAATCTTTCTATGAACTCGGCTTATATGCTTGCAAGTCTTGTAGTTGATATACAAATAAGCCAGCTTGTAGATCCGAACAAAACGGTACGTGCATACATACCAAAATACCTCTTTGATGGGAAAGGAGAAATTATGTGAAAGCCGTCGTTTTTGACAGCAGCATTGATGTTCCTGTTGGTTACGAGTTTAAGGTACCTGTTTTTATGCTCCCGTTGAATGTGTACGTGGATGGAAAAGAGTACAGAGATAAAGTGAATATTACTGAAGAGGAATTTTATAGCCAGGCAATACTTGGAAAAGAAGTCAGGACATCCCTGCCAAATTTTTCAGAAACAGTCGAGTTACTGACAAAACTTTCAAAAGAGTACGATCATATTTATATCGTTACAATATCAAGTAAATTAAGTGGCACCTGGAATATGATAAGGCTTGTGTTGCAGCAATTTGATATTAAAAATGCGACACTAATAGATTCGAAAAGTGGAAGTGTCAAAAGTTTTTATGTTGTACATCGACTTATCAACGATATTTTGAACGAAATTGAAATATCTGAAGATATCTTCAGAAAATACATAGAAGAATCACTGCTGTTATTTACCGTTACCAGCCTGGATTACCTCGAAAAAGGAGGCAGGATTGGTAAAGCTAAGGCATTGCTGGGAAAATTACTCAGAATAAAACCGATTCTCTCAACAGATACCGATGGTCAAGTTCATAGCACAGGTTCAGCTCGCTCAATGAAGCACGTTATAGAAATCATAGCAGAGCAAGCCAAAAAATTCGCAGATTTCGAAAAATACGTTGTAGTTGGTGGCTATGGATTGAAGCAGATGAAAGAACATTTAGATCGGTTGCTTTCATTTTTTCCTGCTGGGAGCCTGGTTGGGATATCAAGGATAGGCCCGGCCGTGAGTGCCCATGTAGGGCCGGAGGTATTTGGTTTAGTTATAGGTAAAGCATAATCTGTTGACAAAAATTATTGTAGCATGGTAGAATTTTTAGTGCCTGCCGAGGTGGTGGAATTGGCAGACACGCATGGTTGAGGGCCATGTGGGTATGAGCCCGTGCGGGTTCAAGTCCCGCCCTCGGCACCAGGGGAGCTAAAAGCTCCCCTTTTTTGTTATACTTTTTCTGGTGATCAAAATGGTAAAGCTTGTATGCATAGATCTGGATGGGACATTATTAAATCAAGAGAAAAAGGTCTCGTCTCAAGACAAAACCGCTATAGAACTTGCAAGAAAAAAAGGCATAAAAATAACCGTGATGACTGGAAGAAGTTATTATTCTGCTCTGCCGTATGTGAAAGAAATCGGTCTGAATATACCTGTGGTTTTTCAGAATGGGGCACTCATTGCAACGCCATCATTAAGTGATATCTTTCGCTGTCTGCTACTTCCATCAAAAGTTGCTCTATATGCTGTCGAACTATCTTTCAAATATGGGCTCTATCCGATTGTGTATGAGTCTTTTTTCAGTCACAAAGATATGTTTGTCAAAGGAGAATATTGCGGAGCTTTCAATTCATATTTGATTTTTAACAGCCAGAGACTAAACAAAGTTGACAACTTATTTCAGATTCTTAAATCGCGCGATGAAATAGCAGAAATAGCGGTTATTGGAAAAGAAGATACAGCTGAGTTATTTTTAGAGCAGCTATGTGAGCAAACAGATGAGTTCACGTCAATAAAAAACCAGCATATTGACGGGGAGGTTTTCTTAGAAATTTTTTCTAAAGGCGTTGGCAAAGAAATAGCTCTTGATTTTTTGCTCGAATTATTTCATCTTAATGCCGATGAAGTTATGTACATAGGTGATAATTACAATGATCTTGGTGTGATGCAAAAAGTAGGCTTGCCTGTGGCTATGAGCAATGCACCGGATGAAGTAAAAAAATATGCAAGATTTATCACAGCGTCAAATGACGAGTCGGGTGTCTCATTAGCTATAAAAAAGTTTTTAATGGAGGTTTGAATATGATTCCACTTTCAAAACCATATTTGACAGATGTGGAAATTGAAACAATCATGAATGTCATGAAAAGCGACAGATTAAGTATGGGAGAATATACGAATCTTTTTGAAAGAAAAATCGCATCTGTTGCAAATGTCAATTATGCAGTGGCAGTTAACAGCGGAACTTCAGCACTTCATCTCATATTAAGAGCTCTTGGTGTGGAAGAATTTGATTTTATGCTCGTTCCCTCTTTCACTTTTGTTGCTTCAGCAAATGTTGCGCTTTTTGAACGTGCTATTCCTGTTTTTGTGGACATAGACGAGAGAACCTACAACATGGATCCCGATGCACTTGAAAAGCTTTTGAGAGATATTGAACGTGGTTGCGTGCACATAGGAAACAATCGCGTAGATATCAAAAAGGTTCGTTTTTTGATGACTGTAGATGTTTTTGGTCAGCCTGTTAATTACGACAGAGTATTGTCAATTGCTCACGACTGGAATTTAAAAGTCATTGAAGATTCCTGTGAGGCTCTTGGTTCAGAATATAGAGCAAGACCCTGTGGCAGCTTCGGTGAAGCTGGCGCATTTGCGTTTTATCCGAATAAACAAATTACCACCGGTGAAGGAGGAATAATAGTTACTAATAACAAAGAATTAGCCATGCTTTGCAAGAGTATGAGAAATCAAGGAAGAGGGGAAGAAGAAGATTGGTTGAACCACGTGAGATTGGGATTCAATTACCGTATTGATGAACTTTCAGCTGCATTGGGATATGCGCAGCTTACCCATCTGGAGGAAATTCTTGAGAAGAGAAATAATGTTGCTTTAAGCTATAATCAATTGCTTTCAAGATATAATTGGGTTCAGATACCTCATATAGAAGACTACACAACCAAAATAGGCTGGTTTGTTTATGTTGTAAAGCTCGATGAGAAAATAAACAGAGACAGGGTAATGGATTATATGAATAAAAGAGGTATTCAGGTAAGAAATTATTTCACGCCAATTCATCTACAGCCATTTTACAGAAAACTTTTCGGTTTTTCCGAGGGAATGTTGCCTGTAACTGAAAGAGTTTCAAAAAGTACACTTGCATTGCCTTTTTATACAACTTTGACTTTGCAAGAGCAGGAAACAGTTATAGAAATTTTGAAAGAGGCGGTAGAAAGGGTGGGGTAGGTGCTCTGGCTTTTCTTTTCTTCTTTTTTGACAGCTCTTTCAATGCCGGGTTTTGTGGCAGGATGTATAGTTTGGTTTTCTCTCGTCCCATTTTTAAAATCTCTTGAGAAAAAAGGGCCACTTTTTGGGGCATTGTATGGATTTCTATATTTCTACGCATTTTCGGCAATAAATCTGTACTGGGTATTGCCGGTTTTGATGGAAAACATGCCGAGGACATTTGGAAAATTCCATGCATTAACTGGTTTTCTCGTTTTTTTACTGATGCTTGCCTTTGAGGCTCTTCCTTTTGCTGCGTTTGGTTTTCTTTATGGTTTGTTAGAGAATTCTGTAAAAAAACACCCCATCAAAGAGGTTCTTTTTACAGCTTCGGCTTATACTCTTTTCGATTTTATCAGGAGCCTTGGCGAAATGGGGTTTACGGGAGGTACTTTGTCTGACGCCTTGTACAGAGACACGGGTATTTTACAACTGGCTCCCATCATTGGTTCGTACGGGTTAACTTTTATCATTGTTGCGGTGAATTGCTGGTTGTATATTATATGGAGGAAGAGTTCAAGACCCATTGAAAAAATAGTTTTTGTTGTACTTGCTATAAACGTCATTTCTCATCTGGCGAATATATTTCTTCCATTACCTCACACTTCAGATCAGTCACTTGCTGCAATTCAAACCAACACATCTCAAGACGTGAAGTATAACCAATCTTCGTACTATCTTTATGAGCAATTTAAGCCTATGCTTGTTGAATTGAAAGACACGCTTGTTGTAATGCCTGAAGATGTTTTTCCATTTGACCCAAGAGGGAGTGACATAGCTCAACAAATGAAAGAATTGTGCAGGCAAAACAATCTACAGATACTCATAGGTACTTTGTCAGTTAATTCAAAAATTCAGAATTCCGTTTTTCTCGTAAATGAGCTTGGCTTTGTTAGCAAATACTCAAAAGTAAAGCTATTTCCGTTTGTCGAGAGACTTCCATATGAAAAGGTTTTTGGTATTTTTTCTTTTCTGCAAGGGCTTAATTACCTGGATCCTGGTGAGGAGTATGAACCGCTGACTGTGGAAAATTATCCTTTGATAGGTGTTCAGATATGTTTTGAATCTTATTTTTCTGAGCCTTCGAGGCAGCTTGTCAAAAAAGGAGCCCGGGTTCTCTTAGTTTGTACAAACGATGGATGGTTTTCTTTTGATACAGCGTTAAAACAACATTTTGCTAAAGCAGTTATTAGAGCTGTTGAAACACGCCGTCAGGTGATACAGGTTTCGAATGCTGGTATCACTGGCTCAATAGATCCCTATGGGCGAATTGTAGAGGTAGCGAGAATCAGATCTTTTGAAAAAGTAGATTTTGATATCATACCAAATGAAGCAATAACCATTTACACAAAAACTGGTGATCTTGTCATATGGTTTTGCCTTGGTATAGTAGTTTTCATGTTATTCTTTCCTGGAGAAAGGACTTTAGGCACGAAAAGGAGGATCTGGAAATGAGAGTAATTGCAATAGTTCTTGACAGTGTTGGTATAGGTGAGATGCCAGATTCATCAGAGTATGGAGATCAGGGCAGCAACACACTTGTCAACACAGCAAGAGCTGTAGGAAAACTGAATCTACCGAATCTCGCCAAAATGGGTCTTGGAAATTTAGACACCATAGAAGGAGTACCTTCAATGCCTGCAAAAGGCGCATATGGTGTTATGCTTGAAAAAAGCCCTGGCAAAGATTCCACAACCGGTCACTGGGAACTGGCCGGTATTATATTGAAAAAACCTTTTGATTTGTTTCCAAATGGTTTCCCGGAAAATTTGATAAAAGAATTTGAAAAGCGAACTGGAAGAAGGGTTATTGGAAACAAGCCAGCTTCTGGTACAGAAATAATAAAAGAGCTCGGATTGGAACATGAACAAACAGGTGCTCTGATAGTTTACACATCCGCAGATAGCGTTTTTCAGATCGCGGCAAAGGAAGAAATAGTGCCAGTCGAAGAGCTGTATCGCTGCTGTGAAATAGCGAGGGATTTACTTGATGAATTTGGTTTCAAAGTTGGGCGTGTTATAGCCAGGCCATTTACAGGAAATTATCCAGATTATGTGAGAACACCAAGGAGGCATGATTATTCACTTGAGCCTGAAGATGAAATGCTCCTTGATGTGCTCGTTCAAAGCGATATACCTGTTTACGGCGTTGGAAAAATCTACGATCTCTATGCAGGAAGGGGAATCACAGAGAGCTATAAGACCGATAGTAATATAGATGGTATTCAGAAAACCATAAAGTTGATTATGGAAAAGCAGCACACGTGTTTTATTTATACAAATCTGGTGGATTACGATATGAAGTACGGCCATAGAAATGATCCTCATGGGTATGCTAAGGCACTTGAAGAATTTGATTTTAATTTACCTGAGATATGGAAAAATATGAAAGAAGATGATTTTTTATTCATCACCGCTGATCATGGCTGTGATCCAACGACGCCATCAACAGATCATTCAAGAGAGAGAGTTCCAATACTTGTATGCGGTTCAAAAGTTAGAAAGAACGTTTATCTCGGTATTCGAGAAAGCTTCGCAGATTTTGGCCAGACTATAGCTGATTTGTTTGGCGTAAGAAAATTAAATAACGGTACTTCTTTCAAATCGTTGCTTCTTCATTGAATATAATTTTGCCTCGATAAGTGATTTTTGCTGCGCTGTCATGTTATAAAATACTAATATATCCAAGGGGGGGATATTTATGAGGAGAGCAATCCTTCTTGCTGTGCTTTTCTGCACGAATTTTCTCCTTGCACGCGAAATTTCACTGAGAGAATTTGAACTCTGGGACCGGGATGGACTGGTGAACTCAATATGGTGCTCTGTAACTGTAAAAGATGGTTTGAGTTTTGTACCAGATTTGTCTCTCAATAACTTCGAAATTACGGAAACTGCTTATGACAAATATGGTGATTTGATTGAGGAAAGACCAGTTAGTTTTGACAACATTTATTATCAATTTGACGGAGAAGGATTCTGGGAAAAATCTGTGAACTCAGACAAACTGGATATAGTTTTTCTGATTGATTGCACAGGTTCTATGTATGAACGCATGGAGGAAATTAAAGAAGAGCTGCTCAAGTTCGTGGACAGACTCAGAGCAAACAACACAGACTTCAGGATTGTTGTTGCAGAGTACAGCGTTGAAGATGAACCAGGATGGCCAAGCGGAAATGAGGCAGACAGATTCCTGGGACCAGCAATGATAAATGAGATCAAGCACGAGATTCAAGAGCTTGGCACAGCAGGAGAAGGTTGGAATTTTACATGAGCGTACGATGCATTTCTATGGACCTTAGATCTCGACTGGCGAGAAGATGCCAGAAAAATTGTTGTGATCATCACAGATGTGTTTACAGATTCCGTCTATGGTCCGAACTGGTATTTTTTTCAGGGTGTAATACGTCGATGTATGCGGTAGATTTTGCATTGCGAGAAACAGGTATTCAGCTATACTATTGCCAGCCAGAGCAAAACAAAATGGCTCAGGTGGAACTTGAAGAATCCTATTCGCAGCTCGTGAACGATAGGGTCAGGCTATCTAATTTTGATGCACTTGAAAAAATCAACAACCAGGTCAGAAGACTCAGCTGGCCTTTTGATCAGCGAGAAATAGAATTGAAAAACTTGCCGCTCGTTGATTCAAAGTATTATTTTGCATGGCTAAGTGATTGGAGCGAGTATGATTTTGTCAGCAAAGTTGAAGTAAAAATAACTTTGTCAGGTGCTGGTAATATTGCAAATTTCGTTTATTATCCTCTGTATAACCCCGATGCTACTATCGCTGAAAGAGTATCAGAAAAAGATATAGCTCTTGTTTTAAAAGATGAATCTGGTCTATCAATGCTTGGAAAAAACAATGTTTCGGTAAGCCTTTACAAAGTTATGGGTGAATTGGACAGAATGGAAGCCGTGACAGGTGAAAGTGATGAAAATGGTGTTGTGAATTTTGGAAAAAGGCAAGTTGGAAGATATTACTACATGCTGTATGCCGACGGACGTCCAGCTGATAGGTACGATCAGCTGTGTTACACGGCAAGGGGCTGGATCGAGGTTGGGTTGGATAGTGCTACACCAACCGAGATGATTGCTTTTACAAAGAGTAAATCAGCTGAGCTGTTCAGAGCTTTCGGTTTGCTCAGAGAACTCAGAGAATTAGAGATATACAACGACAAAATTGAGGCTTTTGTTGAGAATGCTGAAGAATGGTTGGAAGGTCTCAAAGAAAATGGCTTGACGCTCGTTGAACTGGAAGCGGTGAAAAGGTTTAACACCGCTCTTGCTGCGATAGTGAACTGCTCAGGATACGCCTGTACAGTTCAAACAAGAGCCAGCGATGATGCACTCAAGGTGGTTGAAAAGATAAATGGAATGATACGGAAAGCTGAAGAAATTGTGGAAAAACTTGAGTCGGCAAAGCAAATAATCATGACCATCGTAAACACTTTTATAGACATCATTACCGGCAACTGGAGCGGTGCTGCATCAAATTTAACTATACAAGAACTCGTAGATCGTTTGGTGAACTATGTAAAAAACGACTTGCTTGACGATATTATGGAAACAGTTGAGCAAAAATTGGCAGAAGTAATAAGAGATCCAGAAAAAATCATTGATTATTTTCAGAGTTATGTCAAAGATTGGGTAAAACAAAAATTAAGTCCAGATCAAATAAGAGATAATGTTTACAATTTTGTTGAAGAAGAGCTTGTTTATGAGAAATTCACTTCTCACATGGAACAGCAAATAGAAAAGGTTCTGTTTGAAACTCAAAAACTCGTGGAAGAAAACATCGGAAAGCACTGGGATATTGACGAGAGATCATCGCTGATCAGAGAAAGTTTTTATCAGATGCGCAACGATTTGATGAGTGATCTCTTTGATGTTTCCTACAAAGCATTGAGTGAGAAAGATTCAATAGATGACTGGGAGAGCTGTTTATCGACACTGAGAGAGCTGATTCCACTGATTGTAGAATTCATAGAATTGTTTGAAGTTCGCTACCCTGAGCTATCTTCAATTAAAGCCGGGCTCGAAACGTTGTATGAAGCGCTGGACACCATGGGTGCCCTCACAAGAACGTACGAACTGGCCTTGAAGGTGGATTATTTGAATCCGCTCAGTGAACGTGTTCAACAAATAGTAGACATGGTTTTTCAATTCAAATGATTCACGAAACTATTTCTCCTCTTTTCACAAACCTCATGGTGATAAAGGAGCAAATTATGAAAATCAAGGAGAAAAATAACAGAGATTCGTAACCGGCAATATCTATAAAACCACCTGCAAGCGGGGGAGCAAATATGTTTGCTGCCATAGAGAAGAAATAATATAGCCCTGTATATCCCCCCGCTTTTTCAGATCTGGTCATGTCAACAACCATTGGTAAAGAATTTACGTTTATCAGCGCCCAGCCGATCCCGCTAATCGAAAACATTACAAAAAAGATATTTATTATCATGCCATCGGTTATTAATTTCGACAGCACTGCAATTATGGTCAAACAAATCATTAATATTAATAAGCCAATACTTATTGTTCTTTTTCTTCCAAATTTGCTGCCAATCCATCCAGCCGGAATTGAAAACAACATGAACGTGAGTGAAAATACCCCTAAAATAAGAGCCCCGGTGCTTTCAGAGATATTCAGATGAAACTTGGCGTAGCTTGTAAAAAATGTCTCCAGAGCGTTGAATCCTATAAACCAGAGCAGTATAGATACCAAAATAAAGAAAAGACTCTTTTCCTTTGCCCTGAAAACATCTCTCAGGTTATCGAACAATTCTCTATTCCCTTTTCTTACAATTTCGAACAATTTTGAATTTTCCTGCGACTTAATAGTATACTCACTTGATTCTCTTATGAAAAGTAACACCAGTATATTTGCAATAAGCATTATAATTGCCCCTGCAAAAAATGGGTAAGCGTAATTTTTGTCATAGAGAGGTTTACCTGCAAAATATGCCAGAAGAGCTCCAAAGCCACCCATGAAATTAACGATTCCATTTGCCTGGCTTCGATATTTTGATGGCGTCACATCTGGCATCAAAGCTATCAAAGGTGAACGAAATAAAGCCATAGATATATTCATAACTATTATTATTATCATCATTAAAAGTAAAGATTTGAGATTTCTTGCAACTGGAATTAAGGCAAAAAATAAAGCACCAGCAGGCGCTCCGATAAGAATATATGGTTTTCTCCTACCAAGTTTTGTCCTTGTCTGATCACTCAACGTACCTATATATGGAAGCATTATTATGGCTAAAATATTATCAATGGTCATCACTATCCCCACTGCGAACGAAGGCAGTGCAAAATCTTTCAAAAAAATAGGTACATAAGCGTTGTACAAGGGCCATAAAACACTTATACCGAAAAAACCAAAACCGAGCAAAAAAATCTTCCAGTATTTGAACCGCATACCTTCACCCCTTTATCACAAAATGATTTTTTCCAGATCGCCTGGTATTAATATGTCACCCAGAAAGAACTTTTTAAGCTCGTCAATAAGCTTTTTATCATTGTTAATATCCGGACCTAAATGCACCAGGCACAAAATCTTTACGCCACATTGTTGAGCGATTCTCGCAGCATCTTCAGCGCATGTATGGCCTTCAATACGTTTTGAAAAAAGATAGCTGCATGTTGCTTCATGTATAAGTAAATCAGCACCGAAAGATTGTTCTATAACCTCTTTGCATGGTTCTGTATCGCTTGAATAAACAACAATTGAATCAAACGACTTAATCTTCAATCCGAAATTTTCAACGGAATGCTTTACAGGAAAAAATTCGATGATCAAGTCTTCATCGATTAGCTGAAAACCATATCGTATTTCCTCAACTTCAACAGGAAACCTTCTTTCTTTTTCCATAAAATTGAACATACCGAGATATGTTTTTACAAGATTTGAAAAAACCTCTGAAACATAAATTTTCAAAGGATTTTCCCTTCCTGACAATCTCATCATTTCGACCAATGAAGGCAATCCATAAACGTGATCAACGTGACCATGGGTTATTATTACATTTTTGAGCCTTAAAGGGTTATAACCAAGTTTTCTCATCTTTCCAAAAGCGTTGCCCGAACATTCAATGAGAGTATCACCAACTAAAAAAGAGGTGTTGTCTCTATTTTCTGTGGTTATAGCTGCAGCAGTTCCTAAGAATGCTATTCTCATTTTCTAACCTCCTAAGCAGATTATATTGGAATTTTTTTGAACCAGGACACTTCATTGTTTGATTTCTATGAAAGTGGAGTTCATCATTTTGCAAAAGTGAAGAAACAAATACATGAAAAACCTGGCATAATAGACGAGAATTACTTAAGAGAAGTGATTGATAGATTTATAAATTAAATAATTCTAACCTTGTGAATTATTATATAGAATAGCAATTTGTGGATTGAATAATTTTTATTAAGATTGTATTCAATAACCTTGTGACATTTCACTTGAATTTCTAAGATTTGTTAACAAACACCCCAAAAATCGCCTTTTTTTTCAAAACCTCCGATAGGTAATTTTTCCCCGTACATTTTTTACTATGTGCCTTTATAAATTTTCCCGCTTTTAATGCTCGCCTTTATATATTCTTGCATGCCATATAGTATAATATTTATTGACAAATCTGTTCCTGGGAATTATTATTTATTCAGTATCTTATGGGTTTCAATCGAACCTTAGAGGGATGGAAACACACCAGCGGAAATGACTTGATAAAGAGCGTTTGCGGTGTTTCAATCGAACCTTAGAGGGATGGAAACAAACTCTGGGCTTCCGACCGAACTCGCAAAGCTTGTGTTTCAATCGAACCTTAGAGGGATGGAAACGCTCATCCGCAATGTATGTGTAACTTAACGACAGTTTGTTTCAATCGAACCTTAGAGGGATGGAAACAGGGAGTGAAAGATTGAGTTGGAAAGACAGTTTCCGTTTCAATCGAACCTTAGAGGGATGGAAACAAATCGGTACCTCCACAAGTGCACCATTCTCAATTTGTTTCAATCGAACCTTAGAGGGATGGAAACTGGCAAAAAACAGTCGAAGCTAGTGTTCAGCGAGCACGTTTCAATCGAACCTTAGAGGGATGGAAACAAATACACTAATTTACCATCTTGGTTTAAAACAATAGTTTCAATCGAACCTTAGAGGGATGGAAACTTGATAAAGCAATGCAAAGAGCCGCTTACGCGCTCGCGTTTCAATCGAACCTTAGAGGGATGGAAACTCTATAGATAGTACCGTAGATGGCATATCATCAGACGGGTTTCAATCGAACCTTAGAGGGATGGAAACAAATTTCGATGCAGATACGTGCTATCGCATAGCCTTGTTTCAATCGAACCTTAGAGGGATGGAAACCTTCCAAATGATACATCAATCTATACAGCATCTGTAGTTTCAATCGAACCTTAGAGGGATGGAAACAGTAACCGCCAACGAAATGCCAAAGAGCATAGTCGTCGTTTCAATCGAACCTTAGAGGGATGGAAACTACCAAAAGTAGTTGCGAGAACGCAGCCAGCAATTAGTTTCAATCGAACCTTAGAGGGATGGAAACAGGTATAAAGATGGAGCTATATTGATTGAAGAAGGGAGTTTCAATCGAACCTTAGAGGGATGGAAACGCGCGAGAGCCATCACACAGTCATCGTGATAGCCATGTTTCAATCGAACCTTAGAGGGATGGAAACAGTAACCGTTCAACTTTCCTTGGAGATCTTTAATATCGGTTTCAATCGAACCTTAGAGGGATGGAAACGAGAATAACCATTTGGAAATTGTCAGAGCACTTTCCGTTTCAATCGAACCTTAGAGGGATGGAAACCGGATAATCCTTGGAATGGAGCCTACCCCATCTTATCGTTTCAATCGAACCTTAGAGGGATGGAAACAAATTGTAACGTAATATGCCTTGTATCCAAGAGCGCGTTTCAATCGAACCTTAGAGGGATGGAAACGGCCTACTACATACACCCCCTTTCGCTACTGGTCCTGTTTCAATCGAACCTTAGAGGGATGGAAACTCCAGTTCTATGGACCTACCACAGAGCCAAAGCAAGAGTTTCAATCGAACCTTAGAGGGATGGAAACTCTGGTACTACAAGTTCAAAATTGTCGCCGAATATGTTTCAATCGAACCTTAGAGGGATGGAAACAAATTGTAACGTAATATGCCTTGTATCCAAGAGCGCGTTTCAATCGAACCTTAGAGGGATGGAAACGGCCTACTACATACACCCCCTTTCGCTACTGGTCCTGTTTCAATCGAACCTTAGAGGGATGGAAACTCCAGTTCTATGGACCTACCACAGAGCCAAAGCAAGAGTTTCAATCGAACCTTAGAGGGATGGAAACTCCAGTTCTATGGACCTACCACAGAGCCAAAGCAAGAGTTTCAATCGAACCTTAGAGGGATGGAAACTCTGGTACTACAAGTTCAAAATTGTCGCCGAATATGTTTCAATCGAACCTTAGAGGGATGGAAACTCAGCATACAATGGAATATTACATATATATGCATTAAAGTTTCAATCGAACCTTAGAGGGATGGAAACAACTTTCGAAAATCCGCATGAAATGGGCTCGTACAACGTTTCAATCGAACCTTAGAGGGATGGAAACCGTGCCATGTTTTTTATCCGAGCTTTTTGAATTTCCGTTTCAATCGAACCTTAGAGGGATGGAAACACGATAACTCGCCCTTGCGGCTGCGCTGGAAGCGCAGTTTCAATCGAACCTTAGAGGGATGGAAACCCCCTTGTATTTGCCGAGCAGAACTTTTTGAGGTCTGTTTCAATCGAACCTTAGAGGGATGGAAACCTGGAACCTCTATGAGTTCCAGCGTCACGCGATCACGTTTCAATCGAACCTTAGAGGGATGGAAACAACACTGCATAACCGAATGCAAAGGCTTCGGAGATGGTTTCAATCGAACCTTAGAGGGATGGAAACTATAAAGAAAAGACGGAGCTGTGGCAACTAATCAAGTTTCAATCGAACCTTAGAGGGATGGAAACTCATTCTGAGATCCTCATAGATCGGGTCTCCTACGCGTTTCAATCGAACCTTAGAGGGATGGAAACCAATTTCATTCATCATCAATTCTTCCCTTTTCAATCTTGTTTCAATCGAACCTTAGAGGGATGGAAACCAAATAAAATCCTCAACTACAACATCACCTTTTTGAAGTTTCAATCGAACCTTAGAGGGATGGAAACATGGAAGCCATTTTGGATCAAATTGCCCGATAATCGGTTTCAATCGAACCTTAGAGGGATGGAAACTTGTATTGTCAACTTCAACTTCTATTTTAACTTCCCAGTTTCAATCGAACCTTAGAGGGATGGAAACCCTTCTTCCAGAAATTGTTTTAGCCCTGTAAGTTTACGTTTCAATCGAACCTTAGAGGGATGGAAACGACAAAATGGCAAAGAATAAAGCAATCTCAGAATCGCGTTTCAATCGAACCTTAGAGGGATGGAAACCGATGCTTTCTAACTGTGTTAGAAGGGCATTATTCTGTTTCAATCGAACCTTAGAGGGATGGAAACAATAATTGTTCCGATTGGATCCAATAATTGTTGCACGTTTCAATCGAACCTTAGAGGGATGGAAACTACTTTCCCCTCCTATTCTTTGATTATAAATCTTCTAGTTTCAATCGAACCTTAGAGGGATGGAAACCTTGGTAGCAAAGAAGTATCGAGGTCAATTGTTATTTGTTTCAATCGAACCTTAGAGGGATGGAAACTGGAGATAAAAAACTAAACATATCCTCTCATTTTATGTTTCAATCGAACCTTAGAGGGATGGAAACTCAGTTTGCTCAACAAGTTCGCTGTACGCGCGTCTGGTTTCAATCGAACCTTAGAGGGATGGAAACTTTTCTCTTTTATCGTCATTTTTCTACCCCCTTCAAAGTTTCAATCGAACCTTAGAGGGATGGAAACACAGCAAAATCCTACAGTTTCGGCTCGAATTATCAAGTTTCAATCGAACCTTAGAGGGATGGAAACTCGACTTTCCTTGCAGTGCAGATTGGTTGGATTTCTGTTTCAATCGAACCTTAGAGGGATGGAAACCCTTCTGCAGCTGAAATGGAAGCTGCGAGAACTATGATTGAAGTTTCAATCGAACCTTAGAGGGATGGAAACCCTTCTGCAGCTGAAATGGAAGCTGCGAGAACTATGATTGAAGTTTCAATCGAACCTTAGAGGGATGGAAACATGCTGTAGTGTCGCTTTTGGATATTTTTGTTCGTGTTTCAATCGAACCTTAGAGGGATGGAAACCGAACACGCGGCAAATCGCGAACAGAAACATATTCAGTTTCAATCGAACCTTAGAGGGATGGAAACTAATGTTTTGGTTGGTAATGGATGGAGTGTTAAGGAGTTTCAATCGAACCTTAGAGGGATGGAAACAAAGATTGCATAATGGTGAATATGGTTGGCAGTCTAGTTTCAATCGAACCTTAGAGGGATGGAAACCCAAATCATCTTTTGCAGTAGTACCGAGCTTCTCCAGTTTCAATCGAACCTTAGAGGGATGGAAACACGTCAAGTAGCAATTTAGCCTTAACACAAGCTGTTGTTTCAATCGAACCTTAGAGGGATGGAAACAAAGAACCCCTTTAAGAGAAAAGAGTAGAGAAAGAACGTTTCAATCGAACCTTAGAGGGATGGAAACTCGTCGAAGATTATCAGGTGCCAATTTTCAGGGAAGAGTTTCAATCGAACCTTAGAGGGATGGAAACTACGTATAACATATACAATATCATTTATTCGACTTTCTTTAAGTTTCAATCGAACCTTAGAGGGATGGAAACCCGATACACTAGTAAAATTCGAAGTTCCAGGAAATAGTTTCAATCGAACCTTAGAGGGATGGAAACCAATTTGGTTAAGCAGAGAAACAGATGTGATGAGCAACGTTTCAATCGAACCTTAGAGGGATGGAAACCTTTTTTGCCACAGAAGCGGGTATACACAAGATCTTGTTTCAATCGAACCTTAGAGGGATGGAAACAAAATTCTTCCGCCAAGCAAAGCCATGGGGGGTACCTGTTTCAATCGAACCTTAGAGGGATGGAAACTAGTGCTACACAGATCCTTGAAATAGACCCAAATACGTTTCAATCGAACCTTAGAGGGATGGAAACAGGCTAAGAAACAGGCTGCAACAAAAAGGATTAATTGTTTCAATCGAACCTTAGAGGGATGGAAACAAGAGCTTGGTAAAGTTGTAAATCTTGAGAAGTATGAGTTTCAATCGAACCTTAGAGGGATGGAAACTACGTATAACATATACAATATCATTTATTCGACTTTCTTTAAGTTTCAATCGAACCTTAGAGGGATGGAAACGAGCAATGGTACAAGATGCTGAGAGATCTAACTGATGTTTCAATCGAACCTTAGAGGGATGGAAACCTATAGGAAGTTCAAAATTAGAGTGTTCTATTTCGTGTTTCAATCGAACCTTAGAGGGATGGAAACTTATATAAGGAAGTGATAACGTGATTGCAGCGATTAAGTTTCAATCGAACCTTAGAGGGATGGAAACTAAGTTTGCCAAGCCCCTTGTTGTAATGCATATCCGGTTTCAATCGAACCTTAGAGGGATGGAAACGCACCAAAAGGAATTTCTTCTGGAACTTTTTTGATAGTTTCAATCGAACCTTAGAGGGATGGAAACGTGTGCAATATAATAATGATTATGTTGATTCCACTGATAATTGGCGTCATAGTAAATGGCTATCCATGATGCAGAAACGTTTAAAGATAGCAAAAAGAATACTTGCTGATGATGGTGTTTTGATTACTACAATAGATGACAATGAATATGCTCATCTATGGATTCTCCTTCACGAAATTTTTCCAAACCTAACTCATACCTGCATAACCATTCAGCATAATCCCGGCGGAACTCAGGGCAAAAAATTTTCTGTGACTCATGAATATGCAATATTTTCATATTCATCAGAAAGTACTATTTTTCGCAAGCAACATACTGGTGGAGATGTATATAATTTAAGACGTTGGGGAAGCACTTCAGGTCGCTACGAAGGTGCAACATGTTTTTATCCAGTAATTCTAGACTCTAACTATAACATCATCGGTTTTGGTGATTTACTCGATGAAGAGTTACACCCTACAGCTCAAGTAGAATATAATGCAGATGGTACAATTTATGTTTGGCCAATTGATAAGAATGGCATTGAAAAGAAATGGCGATATGGACGTGATACCGTAGAATCAGTAAAAGATAGAATGTTTATTGAAAAAAGAGGAAATCGAATAGAAATTATTTTACGTAGAGAAAGCGAACCTCCAAAAACGGTTTGGACTGATCCTTTATATAATGCAGAAGCCCATGGTACAGATATGCTTAAAACCATAATTGGTGGCGGTTTTTCTTACCCAAAATCACTCTATGCTGTCCATGATGCATTGTTATTCGCTGTATCAGGAAAGAAAAATGCTTTAATTGTCGACTTTTTTGCTGGTAGTGGAACAACGCTCCATGCGGTAAATTTACTAAACGTAGAGGATAATGGTAACCGTCGTTGTATTTTAGTAACAAATAACGAAGTATCAGACGCAGAATCAAAAGCTTTACGCGAACAAGGATATCAACCTGGCGACCCAGAATGGGAAAAACATGGTATATGTCGCTCGGTTACTTGGCCTAGGATAAAATATAGTATCCTTGGAAAACGTGATGATGGCACTATCCTATCAGGAGAGTATTACACAAACCAAACAGTATCAAAAGAGGTAGAGCGTTCATTCTATCAGCTTGGCTTTATTGATAATCCTACGGAACTAACAACTAATGCAAAAAAGCAGCTTGTTTCTTTGCTACGCGGTAAGGATGGAAAGTCGCAATTACCACAATCATTAGTCAAAGCAGATAGTAAATTCATTGTTTCGGATAAACATTCGGCGACGATCTTGTTTGATGTAAATGCTGTTAATGAATGGCTGGAAGCTTTAGAAGATCAAGACCACATCACAGACTTTTATATAGTGGTAAAATCTGCTGCCACTTTCAAGGAAATTAAAGCACAGGTATCAAACTTGCTCGGTCCAATGAATGTAACATTGCAAGTTAAACGTCCCATGAGCGATGGTTTTCCTGCAAATGTTGAGTATTTTAAACTAGGTTTTTTAGATAAAAACAGCGTATCACTAGGTCAACAATTCCGCGAAATATTACCATTGCTTTGGCTAAAATCCGGTGCTATCGGCCGGAGGCCAGAAATAAACAGCGATGAAGAACCAGATATGTTAATTCTTCCTCAAAACGGCTTTGCAGTTCTGGTTGATGAAGCAAAATATGCCGAGTTTGCAAAAAAGATTTCAGAAGTAAATAATATTAAAGTGGTATATTTTGTAACAAACTCGGAGGAAGCTTTCCGCGAAATGACTGATGGCATAAAAATAAAAAATACATACCAACTATACCGAGATTACATTGATAACTTTGTGTTGGGAAGTAGGAGGGATTCATAAATGAGAGTTACTTTATTTCCATTTCAGGAAACGGCTCTTGCAGAATTGCATGAGAAAATTAATAAAGCTCATTTAATGTGGAGCGAAAAAGACCCTCAGGTAATATCGTTTTCCGCACCTACGGGTTCTGGAAAAACTATAATTATGACTGCACTTTTTGAAGAAATCCTATATGGAGGTTCAGATAATATCGGCGATCCGAATTCAGTGTTTGTTTGGCTTTCCGATTCGCCGGAACTTAACGAGCAAACGCGATTAAAAATTGAAAGCAAATCAGACAAAATTCGTGTACGGGACTTAGTAACTGTAGATTCAAACTTTGATACCGAGTATTTGGAGGGTGGACGTATTTATTTTATTAACACACAAAAACTCGGTTCTGACAAGTTATTAACAACTAAGTCCGATACAAGGCAATATACAATTTGGGA